>DMVN01000016.1 GCA_003476685.1 Acidobacteriota bacterium
AGCCGAACAGGTCACCGCGGACGGTGGCGTAATCAGAATCCAGGTCCCAGCCAAAACCACGGCCGGCAAATTTCAGGTGGGGGAAAATTTCGGTCATCCGGTCCACCGCCAGCGGGCTCAGGATTCTTACTCCCCGGTAAACACCATGGTTAAGCATCATCTGGGCGAAAACGGCCAGGTCATCGGCAGTGGAAAACAGCCCAGCGTTGCCGGATATCCCTCCCTGAAGGCGAGCCAGAGGGTCATGCACCACTCCCCTGAGGGCCTGTCCTTCGATGACTTCGGTGGGCACGCAGCGGCTGCGGACTTCCGGGGGCGGGTTAAAAAAAGTAGAGCTCATTCCCAGCGGCTGGAAGATATTTTCTCTGGAAAACTCGGCCAGGTCCTGGCCAGAGACCAGCTTGATGATATGGGCCAGGGTGATGTAATTCAGACAGCTGTAGACAAATTTCTCGCCTGGCCTGTA
Organism: Acidobacteriota bacterium; assembly: GCA_003476685.1. Taxonomy (GTDB): domain Bacteria; phylum Acidobacteriota; class Aminicenantia; order Aminicenantales; family Saccharicenantaceae; genus Saccharicenans. Next base: position 467 of record DMVN01000016.1, read on the forward strand.
TTCTTTGCGGATAGCAGCGATCTGCTTGACCAGGACCTCAGTCGGGCAGGGGTCGCCGTAGCGAGCGGCCACTTCTTTGGGGTCAGTATAGGGTGGCAGGCCCGAAGTGTGGGTAAGCAAGTGAAATAATCTGACTTCTTCGCCCGGTATCCCCTTTTCCTCAATGTAGGGAACGAATTCTGGAATATAGGTCTTCACCCTGTCCCAGAGCCTGAGCTCTCCCCTTTCCACCAGAATCATAATGGAAGTAGCAGTGGCTATGGGTTTGGTCAGCGAGGCCAGGTCGAAAATCATATCCAGCTTCATGGGGGCTGGCTCCGGCACCAGCTGGCTATGGCCGTAAGCTTTTCGGAAGACAACTTTTCCCTGCCTGATTACCAGCAGCACCGCCCCGGGGAAATCCTTCCGTTCCAGGGCTCCGGCTATAACCCTATCCAGCAAGGCCAGCCTGCTGGAGTCCATACCCGCTTCTTCCGGCCGGGCCAGCGGTAACCGGACCTGAGCCGGGGCCAGATTCCAGGCCAGCATCACCAGAACCAGAGTCAAAAGTAAAATAGTCCTTCTCTTCATCACAGCCTCCCTCAACGGGCTTCGGTCTTCCAGACCAGCCCGTCCTGCCTTATATGCATTTTTTCACCCTGTTTACCGGTGTACACAGCTTCAAACAGGCTGGGGGTAGTCTGGACTTGTGGTGGGTAATCCCAGCCCCTGACTTTCAGGGCTTTTTCCCTGGCCAGGTTAAGCTCTTCCAGGCTGCGGGCAAAGCGGCCATTCCTGATGAAATAATCACGCTGCCGGTAATAAATCAGGCGCAGGGCCCACCTGACTTCCGCTTCGGGGTCTTCCTCGCAATACTCACGGGCCTTTCCGGCTTCAGTTGAAGTAAACTGAACGTAGCCCCACATCTCCGGGTAATGGATGTTGATCAGGCCCTGCGGGGCCCAGGTCCAGTTGTCTTCAGGCAGAACCTGCCCGCTGGTTTTATCTTTCATTTTGACATAGGTGCCATTTTCCACCACCGTCCTGTATTCAACCCGGGAGAAGTTTACCCGCCAGCGGTCGCCACTTTCGGGCTTCTTCTTAAAAGGTGCGGCTTCTTTCAGCACCTCCCAGGGGATGGCAATTTCCACCGACCAGCCGCGGTCTTTGTCGGCCGGATTGTTGATGGTACCGTCAACGCTGACCGCCGTTTTCAGTCCCTGAATATCCCAGGCGTGAATGGCCGGGCCGCCGTCCCGGTAGGGTTTAATCAGGAGAAGATCCCAGACGGTGTTCAGGGCGTTGATTTCCAGCTCATAATAATCGTGGGTATCGCCGTCAGGGTCGATGAAAACTTCAAAGTCGTTGTCCTGGTAGATTATGGAATCCCGCGCAGTAAGCGTGGCCCAGACGTGAGGCTCTTCCAGCTCGGCCCCGACATAAAAATATTCATCATCCCAGAGCATCTTGACCCGGGTTTTATACCTTGGCCGGGGCTGGCTTTTGCCAACGATATCCAGAAAATCTTCTGACCAGTAAACCTTCTTCCAGGAATTCTCCTCCAGCCGGCCATCGATAAGGATAGGCTCGGCCGCCCGGTGGCACATATAATAGCGCTGGACCGGACTGATTTTTGGCTCTTCCACTTTATTGAGATCAGAAAATAGAGGCGGACCGGCCAGACAGATGAAACCCAGGATTAGGATACCGGCAGCTATTTTTTTCATCGGCCTTTTACCTCCGTTCAGGATTTTCAACCTCGGTCTTCATTTCCAGAAAGGTGAGTTTCTGGCCGCACCATTCCAAGAATTTTAAGAAATCCTCTCTGGAAATTTGCACAGTGGAAGTATTGACGTTCGGATGAAAATTGAGCCTGGTTTCAGTCAGAAGATCCCGGTCTACTACTACCCTGACTTCCCTGGCTGCCGGGTGGATCAGGCCGAAGGGCGAGACCGCACCTGGAGTCAGTCCCAGGAACCGCTGCAGTCGTTCGGCAGAGGCAAAACTCAGCCGGTCTTCGTCCAGGGCTTGAGTCAACCATTTCAGGTCTATCTTTTTTTCTCCCCTGACAAGCACCAGATAATGGCGGTTGCCCCGGTAATTTCTGATGAACAGGTTCTTGCAATGAGCTCCACCCTGCTCTTTCCAGTACAGGCTTGATTCTTCCAGGGTAAAGACCGGGGGATGCTCAAACCTTTGCCACTTGATTCCCAGTTGGTCGAGAGTTTCCAGTACTTCTTTTTCTTCCGGGCTCAATTCCTCACTCCAGAGCAAGCTTCACCCGCCTATTTTACTCAAAGCTGAAAAACTTTAAAGCTACCCGGTCTTTTCGTATAATTCTTTTGATTTGATAGAAAGATGACCTCCTGTTTGTTCACACCCATCAACATCGGCCGACTGCGCCTTATCAACAGGTTCGTTCGCTCGGCCACCCACGACTACCTGGCCGATAACCAGCAGGGCTATGTCCGCCCGGCTCAACTGGAGCTCTACCGTCGACTGGCTGACGGTGAGATAGGCCTTATCATCACCGGGCATGCCTATGTTCACCCTTCGGGGAAGGCCAGCCCGCGCCAGATAGCAGTTGATGACGACCGAAAAATCCCGGGTCTGGCCAGACTGGCCGAGGCTGTCCACCAGAGCGGCCGCGGTTCCCTGATTTTTCTCCAGATTTCACATGCCGGACGGCAGACCAGGCCGGTTCTGTGCGGCCAGCAACCCCTGGCTCCGTCTGCAGTTTATGACCCAGTTTCCAGAGTTCTGCCCCGGGAACTGACGGGAGAAGAAGTCCAGCAGGTGATTGAGTGGTTTGTAAAAGCCGCGGATAGGGCCAGGCAGGCTGGTTTTGACGGCGTTCAGCTTCATGCCGGGCATGGTTACCTGCTGAGCAGCTT
>DMVN01000128.1 GCA_003476685.1 Acidobacteriota bacterium
CCGGCATGATGAAGGTCCGGCCGATGTACCTGTTCTTAACCAGGGCTTCGCGGTACTTTAATTTCAGCCGGCGAGCAATCTCTATGGCCGCGTCCCGGGCGGAATCGGGGACGGGAACCACCACGTCAATTTCCAGGTTTTTCTTTTTGATTTCCGCCGCCAGCAACCGTCCCAGGTTCACCCGGCTCTTGTAAACATTCACCCCGTCGATGACCGAATCGGGGCGGGCGAAATAGACCCATTCAAAAAGGCAGGGAGTGTGCTTTTTATGGATTATCTTCTGGCGGTGAAGCCCCCGCTGGCGGTCGAGAAAAACGGCTTCCCCGGCCTGGATGTGCTCGATGTCCTCAAAATTCATCAGGTTCAGGCTGACCGTTTCCGAAGCAAAAGCATAAGATGGCTGCAGACCGTCCTTGCGCCGGCCGAAGCTCAGCGGCTTGATGCCGTGGGGGTCCCGGAAAGCCACCATCCCCTGCTCGGCGATGTAAGCCACCACCGAATAGCTGCCCTTAACCCGGCGGTAGACTCCGGCTACCGCCTTAAAGATATTTTCCGGGGTCAGGTGTTTAACCTTCTGCTCCTCCAGTTCCTGGGCGAAGACGTTCAGGATGACCTCGGCATCGCAATCTGAATTCAGCAGGCGCTGGTTTTTTTCAAACAATTCTTTTTTCAACTGGCGGTAGTTGACCACGTTGCCGTTATGGGCCAGGATGATACCAAAAGGAGTGTTGACCATGAAGGGCTGGGCATCCTCGTGGCCACCGCCACCGATGGTGGGATAACGGGTGTGGCCGATACCCACATTTCCTTTTAACTGGGCCGCTTCCTCCGGCCCGAAAATATCGAGCACCAGGCCGTTTCCCTTTTTCTCATGAAAGCGCCCGTCGTAGGTGATGATGCCGGCCGCATCCTGACCACGGTGCTGGATGGATAGCAGTCCCTGATAGAGGTCATGGAAGACTTCCCGGTTAGCCCAGAGCCCGATAACGCCGCACATTCTCTGCTTGCCTCGATTCCAAGGGCTTATTATAGCAAATAGCAGGGATGGTGTTAATTGAACCTCAAAACATTATTAAGGTATTAAATCCGGGCTGAGCTTTCCAGGCCGGCTGATTTTTAGGTAAAAATCGGGGCGATTTCTCTCTTTATTCTTAACCGAAATTTAACAGAACCCTTTCTTTATTTTTACGGAACAATTTTATGCTGTCCTCTCAATTCTGAGAGCTATCACGGCGCCGGACAGCTCGAAGAAAAAAACGAAAGGAGAAAAAATGTCTACTAAAACAATCTCTGTCCACCGCACCCGGCGACTGGGCCGCCTGACAGCCTGGCTGGCCACCGGGTTGCTGGGATTCTGTTTATTGTTTGTTCCAGCTTCAGCCCAGCAAAAATTATCAGGCACAGTTTTCTTTGACTACACCTTTTACCTGTCCAACAACGGACCGATTACCACCCCACCGCCCGATAACCCCAATTTCAAGAACAACTTCCTGCATTTCCGCCGGGTCTACTTTCGCTATGACAACAAGATTAATGACAACATCAGCTTCCGCCTGACCCTGGACGGCGACACCCTAAAAGCCACCGATGCCGCCAACAAAGCCGACGACAAATTCCGTCCTTACTTAAAGCACATGTACGTGCAGATAAACAATCTTATCCCGAACTCGGACATTAAAATCGGAATGGCTGACACCATCACTTTTAAGCTGGCTGAAGACCGCTGGGGTTACCGCAGCGTGGCCAAAACTCTTCTGGACGGCTACAAAGATATCACCGGTAAAGACATCGATGCTACCAGCGCTGACCTGGGGATAAACGTTTCAGGCAAAATCTTAAGACCTCTCCGCTATCAGGTGATGCTCTCATCTGGCGAAGGCTACAGCAAACCAGAAAGAGATAAACACAAAAAATTAAGCGCCAACCTGCAGCTCATCCCGCTGGCCGGCCTGTCCTTAGTGGGTTACATCGACTACGAAAAACAGGATGTCGGGGCCAACGCCTACACCTACAAGGGCGACCTGTACGTCGAGTTCATCCCCAACCTGACTCTGGGAGCTGAGTACTTTGTTTACCGCAACGACAAGAACCTCCTGGACGGCGAGCGTTATGACCGTTCCGGACTTTCTGTCTTCGGCCGCTATAATCTTATCCCGGAAAAGCTGAACCTGTTTGCTCGTTTTGACCATTATGAGCCCAACAACCTGGCGACCAACGATGAGATATCGCTGATAATCGCCGGTCTGGACTGGGCCCCGCTCCACGGCAGCCTCAAACTGCAGCCCAATATCTGGGTCTATGACTATAAAGACCCACTCAAGAAAAATGACCTTATATTAAACCTGACCTTCCTGATGAGCTTTTAAGGTCAGGCTAAACCAAGGAGGAAAAAATGAAACAATTGAGAACAAAACCCAAACTCGGCAGCTGGCTGGTAGCCATCTCCACCGTCTTGGTTCTGGCCTTGCTGATGCTAACTTCACCGGCCGCCGCCCAGAGAAAAATGATCCAAATTAAAGGCTCGGACACTATGGTCAACCTGGTCCAGATCCTGGCCGAAGAGTACATGGCCAAAAAGCCAGGCTCGGCCATCGCCGTCCTCGGCGGCGGTTCCGGTACCGGTATCACCGCTATCATCAACGGCACCTGCGACCTGGCCAACCATTCCCGGGAATGGAAGCAGAAAGAGCTGGACTTGGCCTATGAAAAAGGGGTCAGGCCGAGAATCTTCGCCATTGCCGTCGATGCCCTGAGCATCATAGTCAACGACCGGAACCCGATAGAAAGCCTGACCATGGCCCAGGTCGGTTCCATTTTCCGGGGTGAAATCAAGAACTGGAAAATCCTGGGGGGACCTGACCAGAAAATCTCTCTCTATGGCCGTCAATCCAACTCTGGCACCTATGCCTTCCTGCAGGAGCACGTGCTCAACAACAAGAATTATTCACAGGACGTCAAGGAAATGAACGGCAATGCCCAGATCATAGAAGCGGTCACCCAGGACCTGGCGGGCATCGGTTACGTCGGCGTGGGCTACCTCTATGATGAAAACGGACAGGTCCGTAAAGGTATAAAAGTGCTCAAAATTAAGAAAGACGAAAATTCCCCAGAATATTCCCCTCTGGACAAAGAAGCCGTTTATTCTGCTAAATATGCCATTTCCCGTCCTCTTTATCAGTGCACCAACGGCAAACCTTCCGCTGCAGTAGCTGATTTCATCCGCTTTGAGCTCAGCCCCGAAGGCCAGGCCATCGTGGAAAAAGAGGGCTTTTTCAAAATCGGCCAGGAATTGATGCAGCAGAACGAGAAAAACCTGAGATAGACCTGAGAAAGGATTAACCAGCCGTGACCTCGGTGAAGAAGAAGGGCCTCCTGGGAGACCTGAAAGAAAGTCTCATCCAGAAGGTTTTCCAGACCAGCGGGCTGCTGGCCATAATCGTTCTCCTGGGGATTTTTGCCCTTCTTCTTTACACCTCAATCCCCGCCTTCCGCGAAGTGAGCCTCAAGGAATTTCTGACTTCAAGCCGCTGGGACCCCACCTCACCCGAAAGGCCAGAATATGGCCTGCTGTCAATGCTGGCCAGCACCGTCATGGTTACCCTGGGGGCTCTCCTCATAGCCTTTCCGGTCGGAGTAGCCGTGGCCGCCTACCTGTCTGACGTGGCCAGCCCCAGGGTCCGGGAAATCATAAAGCCCGTGGTCGAACTCCTGGCGGCTATTCCCTCAGTCGTGGTCGGTTTCCTTGGCATTACCCTGGTCGGCCCCTTGATCGCCAGGATATTCAACCTCAGTCATGGCCTGACCGCCTTGAACGGCAGTTTATTGCTGGCGGTCATGGCCCTGCCGACCATCATCAGCATTTCCGAAGATTCCCTGAATGCTGTCCCCGTTTCCTTTGTTGAAGCTTCCCTGGCCCTCGGGGCCAACCGCTGGCAGACTCTAATCCGGGTCAAAATCCCCGCGGCCATCTCCGGAATAATTGCTTCTCTGATGCTGGGAATGGGCCGGGCCATCGGCGAAACCATGACCGTGTTGATGGCCACCGGCAACGCCAGGTCTTTCCCCCACGGCTTCTTGCAATCAGTCCGAACCCTGACCGCCACCATCGCCATTGAACTGGGCGAGGTTCCCTATTATACCACCCATTATTATGCCCTGTTCGCCATCGGCCTGGTCCTGTTCATCATGACCTTTTTCGTCAACCTGGCCGCTGACATCATCCTGGAAAAACAGAAGAGGAAACTGCAGTGAAAACCTCGGTCAAGAAAAGCGGACGGAACTTCAGGAGCCAGCTGGCCGAGTTTCTGGGTTTCCTGGTCCTGAGAATTGCCGTTTATTCGGTTCTTTTTGTGTTGCTCTATTTTTTCTATGACCTGGGCAGCAAAGGCCTGGGAGCCATCTCCTGGGAATTCCTGAGCCAGGTGCCAAGGCGGGGCATGACCGAAGGGGGAATTCTGCCGGCCATAGTGGGAACCTTCCTGGTCACCTTGATTACCGCCCTGTTTGCGGTGCCCCTGGGTCTGGCGGCAGCCATATACTTAAATGAATATGCCCGGGCCGGACGCCTGACCAGGCTGATACGACTGTCAATCAGAAACCTGGCCGGGGTCCCGTCCATCGTTTATGGTCTGTTCGGGGTTATCCTGTTTGTCAACATGCTTAAGTTCGGGACCTCAATCCTGTCGGCCGGGCTAACCCTGGGCCTGCTGACCCTGCCCTGGACCATTACGGCCAGCGAGGAAGCCCTGAAAGCCGTGCCCGATTCTTTTCGCGAAGGGGCCCTGGCCCTGGGCGCAACCAAATGGCAGATGATCCGAACCAACGTTCTTCCCTATTCCATTCCCGGAATGCTGACCGGGGCGGTGCTGGGCCTGGCCAGAGCCGCCGGGGAGACGGCCCCCATAATGTTTACCGGGGCCGCCTTTTACCTGCCTTTCCTGCCGCGCTCTCTGAAGGACCAGTTCATGGCTCTTCCTTACCATCTTTATATCATGGCCACCCAGCACCATGCCATTGACAAAGCCCGGAGCCTGGCCTACGGCACAGCCCTGGTCCTGATTGTCTTTGTGGTTCTTTTTAACCTGGGGGCCATTGTGGTCAGAGCCAGACTCAGAAAGAAGTGGAGATCCTGATCATGGAAACCAACCTCATCGTTCCGGCCGGGGAAATCAAGATAGTTATCGACCGCCTCAGCCTGTATTACGGTAGCAAACAGGTCTTAAAAGACATCAGCCTGTCCATACCCGAAAAAAAGGTCACGGCCATCATCGGACCTTCGGGTTGCGGTAAGTCCAGCTTTATCCGCAGT
>DMVN01000235.1 GCA_003476685.1 Acidobacteriota bacterium
GCTTGGCGGCCGAGGTGGTTTTGCCGCCGCCGTTGACCCCAACCAGCATCCAGACCGCCGGCCAGGAAGTGCTGGAGGCCGCCGGCTGCCGGGAAAGAAGGGCCACCAGTTCCTGCCGCAGTAGCTCTTTCCAGTCGGAGGACCCACTTTTCCTGGCCCGGTCCTTGATTCCAGCCATGATTCTGTCGGTCGTTTTCACCCCGACATCAGCCAGGATCAGCAATTCGTAAAGTTCCTCCAGGATTTCCTCCTGGGGACGGGTGCTCTGGAAAAGTTGTTCTATCCGGCTGAAAAGTTCTCTGGTGCGGCTGAGCTTCTGCTTTAATTTATCAAACACGGCTTTTGAATTATATTTTTGCCTGGAAAAGATGTCAAACCAGCGGCCGCCGGTTGTCGAAGTGGTTGTCTTGTGTTAAATTGAAAAGCATGCAGCCCCGTTATAAATGGCAGGTTATCCCACCCGACCCGGAGGCCTGGATTCTGGCCCAGGAACTCAACCTGCCAAACGAAATCGCCACGGTGCTGGTCAACCGCGGATTGAGGTCGGCGGCCGAGGCCTCCTTTTTTCTCTACGGCGGTCTGAACGAGCTGCACGACCCCTTCCTGATGCGGGGGATGAGAGAGGCGGTCGAGAGAATTCTCCAGGCCGTCCAGAAAAAAGAAAAAATTGTCGTTTTCGGCGATTATGACGTGGACGGCATCCTGTCGGTGGTCTTGCTGGTTAAAGCTCTGTCTTCTCTCGGCGGGCAGGTTGAATATTTCATCCCGGAAAGGATGAAAGATGGCTACGGCCTGAAACTCCACCACCTGGAAACCATCCTGAAGATGAAGGCTGACCTGGTAATCAGCGTTGATTGCGGGATTAAGGCTGTTGATTTTGTCAGAGAAGCCAAGAAAAACGGGCTGGAGGTAATTATCACCGACCATCATCATCCCGGTGACAGCCTGCCCGAGGCCGTAGCCATTCTGAACCCGGTGCTGGAGAATTGCGGCTACCCGGACCGCAACCTGGCCGGGGTTGGAGTAGCCTTCAAACTGGTCCAGGCCCTTTTCCGGCGAAAAGGGGTCAATCAGGACCTGAGTCACTTCCTGAAGCTGGTAAGCCTGGGCACGGTGGCTGATGTAGCTGAGCTGACTGGCGAGAACCGCATCCTGGTGCGGGAAGGCTTGAAAAAGATGAAAGAGGCCAGGACCCCGGGTATGAAGAGCCTGCTTGAAGGCGCGGGCCTCAACCATCGAAAGTTGAACGAAGTTGACCTGGGATTCCGCCTCGGGCCCCGGATTAACGCCGCCGGGCGCCTGGGGATGACCGACCTAGCCCTGCAGCTTTTCTTTTCTGACTCTCCGGAAGAATGTGATTCCCTGGTTAAGAAGTTAAACGAGCTCAATTCGGCCCGGCAACGAATTGAGGAAAAAATACTCAGGGAAGCCGTAGAAAAGATTGAAGCCCGTCAGTTGCACCAGAAATACCGCCTTCTGGTTCTGGGCAGCGAGAACTGGCACCGGGGAGTTATCGGCATCGTCGCTTCGCGGGTTAAAGAAATTTTCTACCGCCCGGTGATCCTGTTTGCCTACGAGAACGGACAGGCCTACGGTTCCGGGCGGAGCATCCCCGAACTGTCCCTGATTGACCTGGTCAGCGATTGCGGCGACCTCTGCCAGAATTTTGGCGGCCACAAACAGGCGGTCGGCTGTACCCTGAGTCTGGAGCGGCTGCCGGATTTCAGGGACAGGCTCAACCGGCTGGCCCTGACCAGAATCACCGATGACCTGCTGGAAAGAAAATTGCAGATTGACTGCCGGCTGAATTTTTCTTCCATTACCCCGTCGTTTGTAGAATTCTATTCACGGCTCCTGCCGTTCGGGGTCGGCAATCCTCGCCCGGTTTTTATGGCCGAGGAAGTTGACGTCCTGAGCGAACCGGCGGTGGTGCAGAACCGGCACCTCAAGTTCTGGGTGCGCCAGTCGGGCCGGGTGTTTGAGGCCATGGCCTGGGAAAAAGCCAGGGTCTGGCCTGACCTCCGCCGGGGCAGCTGCCTGGACCTGGCTTATTCTCTGCAATTCAGCGATTACCGCGGGAAAAGGCAGATGACTCTGGCCCTGGAAGACCTCAGGCCTCATCAGGCCGGATGACAGTAAGAATTAAGCATAGAGGGCTGCCCGCAGTCCTGAGAACCGCGGTACTGGTACTGCTGTTTCTGTTTATTATCCTGGTCGGACTGACCATAATCTCCAATCTTAGGCATAGAAACCGTCAGCCGTCGGTTCCGGGCCAGGCTGTCCGCCAGGGTGGGACCTTCAGTGAGAATTTCCGGGCGCTGGAATTTGCTGGAGAAAAGACGCGTCTCAGTCTGAAAGCTGACAATTTCTACACGGATGAAGAGGGGCGACAGCACCTGGAAGGACGGGTAGAAGTCAGCGATGAGGAACTCAGCGGTGGGGTTCAACTTAAAGCCAACAGGGTGGTCATAGACCAGGAAAAACAGTCCCTGCGGGCTGAGGGAGAAGTCAGCCTCGGTTTTGGCCAGCTCCTGATACGGGCTCCGCTAATTGAGTATGAACTCAAGGATAAGCTGGCCAGGGCGGAAAAGGTTCAGATAGAGCACGGGCTGCTCCGCCTGTCCGCAGATACGATGGTGTGGCGGGCGGCGCCAGGGCAGATTCTCCTGGCAGGGAAAATCACTGGAGAAAAAATTCAGCCGGGAGACAGTTTCTCGTTGGAGTGCAATCAGCTGTCCTTTGACCTGGAACAGGACAGTTTTACCGCTAAAAACCTCAGGCTGATGAGCGGCAGTCTCTGGCTGGGAGCCGGCCTGGCTGAGGTCCGTCTTAAAAAAGGCAGCCTGGCTCTGGAATCAATGACCCTGTCCGGCGGGGCAGAAGCTCGATGGTCTGGGCCTTCGGCCGGGAATGACTTTCGGAGTTTCTATTTGCAGGCGGAAGAGCTGATTCTCCGGACCAAAAAAAATTGGCCGATTTTATCGGCGCGGCCGGGCTTTAAGCTTGATGGTTACGGTAAGGAATGGCGGATTCAAATGGAGGGGGAAGCCCTGGAAGTGCTGTTTGAAGCCGGATACTCCGCCCGCCACTTAAAAGCCGGCCAGTTTCTGGCCCATCTTAAAAGAAAACAGGGTGAAGAATTGGAGCTTAAAGCTGAGAGTCTCGATTACGACCCGGTTTCGGGAAGGTTAGAGCTCAGCGGTCAAACCCTGGCCCGTCACCAAGATTACCTGCTGGCCGCTGCCCGCCTCGGCCTGACCCTGCCTGAATTCGGGCTGACCGGGTCCGATTTTGACCTGGAAATCCGTCCCGGTTTTTTTAAGAAAGGCGTGCCGTTTTTTAAGAAAGAACTCCCGGTTTTCCTGTCCGGGAGCCGCCTTGAGACCAGCCGGGGAGTGTTTGAGCTGAGCGGACAGGTCCGGGTCTGGCAGGCGGAAGATTTCTGTCTGGCCGGGGAGATCCGGGTGGATAGAGAAAAGAGTCTGCTCCAGTTCCAGGCACTGGAGAAGGCCAGCTGGTCGAGCCGGCGGAATGACGGCCAGCAAGAAAAAGTTGAATTAAAAGCCGGCCGGGCAGAGTTGCTGTCAGAGGTTGGCCAGGCCAGCCTGTCTGGCGGGGTGGAACTCAGGCTGGACCGGTTACAGCTTCGGGCGGAGGAAGTGCTCTTCGGTTTTACCGGAGAGGATGGCGATAGGCTGGCCCGGCTGGAAGCCCGGGGCCGGGTCAGGCTGGACTGGAAAGAATACCGGGCGACGGGCCGCCAGGCCTGCCTGGCTTTTGATAGCCAGCAGCTCTCAGTTACCGGCAACCCGGAATTAAGGGCGGCTACGGGGGAGAGGCTGGAAGCCGATAAATTGACTTTGTTTTTAGCGGATGATAGAATCCGCCTTGAGAACCAGAAAAGAGAGAGGTCGTTGACCGTCCTTGTCAGGGCAAAATGAAAGTCCTCAAAGCCATAAACTTAAGCAAGAGGTATGGTCAGCGGCCGGTCGTAGATAATCTCAGCCTGGAAGTCAGAGCGGGGGAAGCCGTCGGCCTGCTCGGCCCCAACGGCGCGGGAAAAACCACTGCCTTTTCCATGATTATCGGCCTGGTGGAAGCCGATAGCGGCCAGGTCTGGTTGGACGGAGAAGAGCTGACCTCTTTACCAGCCTATCTCCGAGCCAGGAAGGGATTGGGGTTCCTGCCCCAGGAGCCGTCAATCTTCAGGGGCTTGACGGCCGAAGAGAACCTGTTATTGGTGCTGCAGAGCCAGGAAGAATACTCTTTTGGGGAAAATTTAAGAGACACGGCAGCCGAGCTACTGGAAGAATTCGGACTGCTATCGCTGGCCACCTCTCGGGCCGACCGGCTGTCGGGTGGTGAAAGGCGCAAGCTGGAAATGGCCAGGGCCATGGCCCGGAAACCGGGCTTTCTTCTGCTGGATGAACCCTTTTCCGAACTGGACCCGCTGGCTGTGGCCGACCTCCAGGATGTCATCCAGAAGCTCAAAGGAAAAGGGGTGGGAATACTACTGACCGACCACCGGCTGAGGGAAGCCTTGAAGGTAATCAATAGAATTTACATAATAAATGGTGGTAAAATTATGGCGGAAGGAAGGCCGGAAGAAGTCCTGGAGAAAAAAGAGGTGCGCCAGATATACCTGGGACCGGACTTCCGTCTATAATTTAAGTGGCGATGATGAAACAGAAACTTGACCAGAAGCAGGTGCAGAAGCTGGTGCTGGCGCCTGCCCTGCAGCAGGCTATCCGCCTGCTTCAGCTGACCAACCTGGAGTTGCAGGAAGTCATAAACCAGGAGCTGGAAGAAAACCCCATGCTGGAACTGGAAGAGGATAACTCCCAGGAGGCGTCCGCCTCCACTCCTTCGGGGGAAGAGATAAAACCAGAAGAAGAAATAGGCCCGACCGAAACTAGCCCGGATGAATTTGATGAAATAATTTTTGCCGCCGGCTTCCAGGATTATTTTGATGAAGACATACCATATTCGGGCCAGGGCGACCGGGAAAGGGTGCCGTTTGAAAACGTGGTCTCCCGCCGACCGTCGCTCTGGGACCACCTCAACTGGCAGGCCAGCCTGACTTTCTTCGAACCGTCGGAACTGGAAGTAGCCGAGTTCATCATCGGCAATCTGAATGACGATGGTTATCTGACGATCAACCCGGAAGAAATTGCTGCCCGACTGCAGCTACCGCTGGAGAAAGTCGAGGCCGTTCGGGAAAAAATCAAGATGTTTGACCCGCCGGGCTGTGCCAGCCTGACCCTGAGTGAAGCCCTGCTGGCCCAGATGGATTCGCTCAACCTGCAGGATGAGGTAGCCCGGAAAATTATCAGTGATTACCTGCCCTATCTGCAGAGGGCCGACCATCAGGAACTGGCCCGGTTGCTGAACCTGAGCCTGCCAGAATTGAAACTGCACCTCGACCTGATAAAAAACCTGGACCCGGCTCCGGGTCATAAATACAGCGAGGACCGGGATATCTATGTGGTGCCTGATATCTTCGTGGTTAAGGAAGACGGCGAGTGGAAGGTCTATCTTAACGAAGAAGGCCTGCCCCGGCTGCGCCTGAATCAATATTACAGCCAGCTGGTCCAGGCCGGTTTTCGCGAGGATCAGGAAACCACCCGCTTCATCAAGGACAAGATGAAGCGGGCGCTGTGGTTTATCAGGAGTCTGGACCAGCGCAACCGGACTATCTACCGGGTGGCCAGGTACATCGTCGACCGCCAGAAGAATTTCCTGGAACAGGGCCTTGATCACATCAAGCCTATGACCCTGATGGAAGTGGCCAGGGAACTGGGGCTACATGAGTCGACCATCGGGCGGGTGGTGGCCAACAAGTACATGATGACTCCGCTGGGGCTTTTTCCCCTGAAGTTCTTTTTCCATAAGTCGCTGAGTGGTACTTACGGAGAGGAAGTGTCTTCGCTCCGGATAAAAGAGAGAATTAAAAAACTGATTGAGAATGAAGACCGCAACAACCCCTTGA
>DMVN01000253.1:0-4856 GCA_003476685.1 Acidobacteriota bacterium
CTGGATATCCCTGACTTCAAACCCGGCTCTTTCCCGGCTGAGACCACCTGGTCCCAGAGCACTCAGCCTTCTCTTATGGGTCAGCTCGGCCAGGGTGTTGATCTGGTCCATAAACTGGGAGAGCTGCGAACTGCCGAAGAACTCTTTCAGGGCAGCAATGACTGGCTTGGAATTGATAAGGTCCTGGGGCATGGCCGAGGACAGGTCGGCGCTGATGGTCATTTTCTCCTTTATAGTCCGTTCCATTCTGGTCAGACCGATGCGGAAGGCATTTTCCATCAGCTCCCCCACCGGGCGGACCCGGCGGTTGCCGAGATGGTCAATATCATCAACCGACCCCTCTCCGTTCTTGAGCTTCAGCAGATACTTGAGCACCTGGACATAATCTTCCTTGCTCAGGATGCGGTCCTTTGGGTCTTCCGGACCGGATTTCCTTTCGGTCTCCAGCAGCACATCCCGGTGGCCGCTGTCCAGGCCGAGCTTGATGTTGAATTTCAGACGACCAATCCGGGAAAAATTAAATTTCTGCGGGTTGAAAAACATATTATCAAAAAGAGTGCGGGCACTTTCTTCGGTGTGGGGTTCTCCCGGTCTCAATTTCTTGTAAATTTCACTCAGGGCCTGTTGCTGATCTTTCTTCAGGTCTTTCTTCAGGGTATTGAGGATCATCTGGGCCGCTTCGTCTTCTCCGGGGAAGAAAACTTCAAACGGTTCTCCCCGGTTGGTCAGGATTTCCAGTTGCTCGGCCGTCAGCTCCTCTCCGGCTTTGACCTTGCCCCTGACACTCACTAACGAGCAAGCCCCATGAAGGTCCTGGCGGGTGGCTTTAATCCGGGTAACATTTTTCTCCCGCAGTTTGTTTATCAACTCCTGGTCGAGCTTGGTTCCGGCTTTGGCCACCGGGGTTCTGGGATTTTCCGGGCTGTAGACATCTTCCCGCAGCACCCGGTTGACCAGGCTGTCGGTAACTTTCCAGAAGAGCTTCCCGTCTTCGGGAATCAACTCGTATGACTTGAAAAAGAGCCGGATAATTTCTTCATCCGAACCGAAACCCAGGGCTCTCAGGAAGACCGTAGCCAGAAATTTCTTCTTGCGGTCCAGCCTCACCCACAGGATGTTCTTGGTGTCGTTTTCAAACTCCACCCAGGCCCCGCGGTAGGGTATGATTTTGGCAATAAACTGCCCTTTGATTTCCCCGGGGCGGAAAAAGACCCCAGGCGAGCGCTGCAGCTGGCTGACTACCACCCGCTCGACCCCGTTAAAGATAAAGGTGCCCTTGTCCGTCATCAGGGGAATGTTGCCGAAATAGACTTCCTGCTGCTTGATGTGCTTCAGGCGGCGGGTTTTGGTGGCCGGGTCTTTTTCCCAGGACACCAGCTGGACCTTAAGCTTCAACGGCGCCTCGTAGGTATAGCCTTTCTGGATGCATTCCAGGGGGCTGTACTTGATCTTAAGCCTGACCCGGTCGCCACAGTAATCGCACAGCGGCATCTCGATTTTCTTGTGCTCGCCGCAATAGGGGCAGACTTTCTTGTCCTGTAGAGCTACCTCGGATGGCAGAAGGGCGCCGCAGGACTGGCAACGCGGGCGGGAATTCTCCACCCCCTTCAGCCGGCCGCATTTGCATTCCCAGTCGCCGATGGTATAACTGATGAATTGCAGTTCGGTTGTTTCCTTGAAATCAGTGATGGGAAAGACATCCTTGAAAGCGGCCTGCAGACCGACATCTTTTCTTTCCTCGGGCAGCAGGTCCATCTGCAGAAATTCATCGTAAGATTTTCGCTGAATTTCGAGAAGGTCAGGCAGGGCAAAGACCGTTTTGATCTTAGAAAAGTCGACCCTCTCGCGGTAGATATTATGGTTTTGATCAAGCATGGTAGCTCTCTAAAAAAAGAGTTTGATAGTTTTTATTTTCTATCATTAAAAAATAAATTTTTTCAGCCAAGGTTACTGGATTTCGACTGTGGCTCCGACCTCAGCAAACTTGGCCTTGATGGCTTCCGCCTCGTCCTTGGTTACGCCTTCTTTCAAGGTCTTGGGCACGCCGTCAACAAAGTCCTTGGCTTCTTTCAACCCGAGGTTGGTGACTTCACGCACCACTTTAATAACCTGGATCTTCTGGCTGCCCACATCTTTCAGGATAACGTTGAAAGAGGTTTTCTCCTCAGCCGGCTTGGCCTCGGCCTGGGCAGCGCCTGCGCCGGCCATCATTACCGGGGCGGCCATGGCCGCGCTGATGCCATAACGGGTCTCAAACTCTTTGATGTAGTCAACGAGTTCCAGAACGGTCAGGTTGTCAAGATGGGCGAAAAACTGTTCTTTGGTGAGTTTTTCTTGTTTTTCCATTGGTCTCTCCTCTCCTTTACTTGAGCTTAGTTCAAGGGATATTCCCTCAACTCTCTCTTTTATCCTTGAGGACGCTCAACAATCTTCCCATGTTAACCAGGGGAGTTTGCAGAGTTCTCAAGAACTGGCTTAACGGGTATGACATCAGATACCCGATTCGGCCGATCAGGTCCATTTTAGAATTCAGCTTGATAATCTCGCTGAACATTTCCGGAGCCAGGTAGTGGCCTTCCACTACTCCAGCCTTGATCTCCAGCACTTTGCCCCGGTCGGAAAAATCCTGGAGCAACTTGGCCAGGGCGATGGGGTCGCTGTCGGTGAAAGCCAGAGCGTTATTCTTCTGAAAATAGGGCTTGAGTTCCGGGAAGCGCTGGCCGATGGCTTTCAGGGCCAGCCGGTTCTTGATCACCTTCAGCCGGAAATTGCTCCGTTTCAGGAGCTTCCTGAGTTCCACCATTTTCCAGACCGGCATCTGCTTGTAGTCAACCAGATACCAGGTATGGTTCTGCTGGAGCGATTCTTCCAGTTCCTTGACGATTTTGTATTTGGTCTCTTTTTTCACCGTCGGACTCCTATTGCTCTAAGACTTCTTCCGATAGCTTGAAGGATGGGCCCATGGTCGAGGACACGAACATTGACCTGATATACTTGCCTTTAGCTGCCGGGGGTTTGGCCTGGACCACAGCCTGGATGAAAGCCTTGATATTATCAACCAGTTTGTCTTCGGGAAAGGACACCTTGCCCACGGCTGCATGCACGATTCCAGTCTTATCCACCCTGAATTCGACCTTGCCGGCTTTGGTTTCCTCAATAGCCTTCTTGACTTCAAAGGTCACGGTGCCGGCCTTGGGGTTGGGCATCAGGCCCTTGGTTCCCAGGATTCGGCCCAGCTTGCCGACGCTTCTCATCATGTCCGGAGTGGCAATGACCACGTCAAAATCAATCCAGCCACCGGCAATTTTTTCGATGATATCATCTCCGCCCACATAATCGGCTCCAGCTTCCTCCGCTTCTTTAATCTTTTCACCGGAGGCGATGACACAGATTTTCTTGGTCTTGCCGGTACCGTGGGGCAGAACCACTGTTCCCCGGACCATCTGGTCCGAATACTTTGGATTGACCCCTAAACGAAGAGCCACGTCTACCGACTCATCAAACTTAGCGTATTTGGCTTCTTTCAGCAGACGAACGGCTTCTTCAATGGTGTACTCTTTTGTCTCTTCTTTCAGAGTTCTGGCTTTTAAGTAATTCTTACCGCGTTTACTCACTGACGATCTCCAATCCCATGTTTTTGGCAGTTCCTTCTATGGAGCGGATGGCAGCCTCCAGGTCGTCGGTGTTCAGGTCTGGAAGCTTGATCCGGGCTATTTCCTCAATTTGTTTTCTGGTTACTTTGCCCACCTTATCTTTATTGGGGGCACTGGAGCCCTTGGCAATCCCGGCGGCCTTTTTCAGCAGGAACGAAGCCGGCGGGGTTTTTATAACAAAGTTAAAACTGCGGTCCTTATAAACCGTAACCACCACCGGAACGATGGTTCCTTCTTCCAGGTTCTTGGTGCGGTCGTTAAACTGCCGGACAAAATCCATCAGGTTGACGCCGTGGGGAGCCAGGGCCGGGCCTACCGGCGGAGCCGGACTGGCCTGACCGGCGACTATCTGTAATTTAACTTTGGCCACAACTTCCTTAGACATTGCTTCCTCCTAGATTTTTTCCACCTGCAGGAACTCCAGTTCCACCGGAGTGGAGCGGCCGAAGATTGTCACCATGACTTTAAGTGTATTGCGTTCGTGATTGACCTCTTCGACTATACCGTTAAAATTGTAAAACGGTCCATCAATAATCCGGACCGCCTCGCCCTTTTCAAAAGTGTGCTTGGGCTTGGGTTTTTCCGAAGTGACTTCCATGTGATGGATGATTTTATTCACCTCTTCAGGGCTCAGGGGGGTGGGTTTTCGGCCGGAACCGACGAACCCGGTCACCTTGGGGATCTGGCGGATCATCAGCCAGGTCTCGTCGTTCATTTCCATTTCCACCAGGATATAACCCGGATAAGGCTTCTTGGTGGTCACCACCTTTTTGCCGCCCCTGATCTCGACCACGTCTTCGGTCGGGATGACAATCTGGCCAATGCTGTCTTCCAGCTTCATCTCCGCGGCTTTCAGACGGATGGATTCGGCTACAAAATTTTCGAAGCCTGAATAAGTGTGAATTACGTACCAGTTCTTGGCCATTTAAATCCCTGCTTTATCCAAAAAATGTTTTAACCTGAGCTATCAGCCAGGAGAAAACGACATCAATAAAAAATAGATAGATGCCGAAAAAGAATACGGCGATGATAACGATGATGGTCGTCCCGTAGACTTCCTGCTTGGCTGGCCAGGTGACCTTTTTCAGTTCCGACCTGACATCCTTCAGGAAATTTACAAAACGTTTGTACCAGGGCAGTTTGTCGTTCATTTTACTTACGCCTTTATCTCATCCCTGTACTGGCGGGTGAGGCAGGACTCGA
>DMVN01000253.1:4997-5138 GCA_003476685.1 Acidobacteriota bacterium
GTGGTATAGTTCCGGCGCTTACAATCCGAGCACTGAAGAGTAATTATTTCCCGCATCTTACAAATTCCTTACTTCTGAACTCTGCTAACGGTCAGACGATTCAGATTTATTCCGGTCTATTCCAGGATTTCAGTGACGGTT
>DMVN01000037.1 GCA_003476685.1 Acidobacteriota bacterium
CCCAAGAAAAAATTCCAGGGGCAGGAGAACTTACTGCCTTCTTAAATCAAAACCGGTGCTGGTGCACCCCGACGTTGCCGAAGCTATCCTGCACCCTGATGATCAACAGGTTGTCAGAGCCGGCCGGGATTTTCACCGTGAATCTGAAATTTTCGCTGCGGGAGTCGCACAGCCCATCGACCGGGAAGACCACCCGCCAGTCCCCTGGCCTGACCAGAAATTTTACTTCTTCTATGTAAGAATAGGCATCCTCGGCCACAAAACTCACTTCCAGGCTGTCACGGTTCTGGCTGGCCAGGAAATTCTTGACCAGCGGCAACGAATTGTCAATGACCAGCGGCTGGCTGGTTTTCTCGGCCTTCTTCTCGGTGCCGGGAGGATTGGCTGGCAGGTCGGAAGCCTCCACCTTCAGCCAGTAGGTCCCGTCCGGGAAATTCCTGGTATCGAAGGAAAAAACTTTATCGCTGAGATTATCCTGCATCAGCCGCCAGCTATTTTCCCCTTCTTTTCTTAGATAAATGTTAAAGGCCAGCTTATCCTCATTCTCGTCGGAAGCTTCCCAGGTAATGGTGCGAAAGCCCTGCCGCTCGGCCTTCTTGGGCGTCAGATAAAGGCTGATTTCATCCTTCTTTTTAGCGCCCTCTCTGGAAGCCTGGTCCAGGCCCAGGATGACCTCCTCCTGCTCCGGAGGCTTGATAAAAACCTGGTTGGCCGGAAGGACTTCCAGTTTGTCGATGACCGGGGCCACGTTGGCCTGAAGGTAAAAGACCAGAAGTTTCTGGAGTTTCGGCAGCTGGCGTCCGCCCTGACCCTTGAGGTTGATTTTCAGCTGCAGGTAACGGCCGGAGGGACTGAGGACTTTTTCGTCCGGCCGGCTGTAAGGCGGCGACCAATCACTCCAGGTTTCGTCCGGTTCGGCCGTGTTGCCGCTCCGAGATTGCACCTGGACCGAAGCCCCCTGAGGCAGTTCTGCCTCCCAGCTGAGGCGGCCCCAGGTGGATAAGATTTTAGCGTCAAGCACCGGGCTCAGATATTCGGCCGAAAAATTCTGAGCCAGTGGCAGCAGGCCGAAGAAACAGGGGTTGTTGCCCAGAACCTGAATCTGCTGGTTAAACTGATAAACCGCAAATATCTGTTCCGAACCTTCCTGGGTTAAAAGCTCCACCCCGCCCTGCCTGTCAATGGCGTAAAGGCGACCCTGGTTGCCGGTACCGGCTAAAAGTCTCTGGCTCTCGGTCTCCATAACCAGGCCGTAGACCATTTCCTCGGTTGAGGCCCAGATTTTCCTGGCCAGTCCGTCCGGCGTCACCTGGAAGATGGCCCCGGCAACAGGCCCGGCAGTCTTGCTGCCAGCCGGAACAGGTTGAGGCTCGCCCTCGGTTATGGCCGCCGCCGCAGCCACAGCTGAGACCACCACGCTCACTTCAGTCTCGGTTTTAGCCTGTGGAGTGGCTGCGGCCGGGGTAACTGTGCTCACGCTCCTGGAGGGAGCCCCGCCGGCACTGACATAGATATTTCCTTCGCGGTCAAGGGCAATATTCCTGATTTCTTCATAAGCCGAATCAAAGACCACGCTGACCCGGCCCTGGGTTGAAATCCGGTAGAGCTGACCCCGGCCGCCGCTGCCGGCCAGGAGGTCCCCGCCGGATGTCCGGGCCAGGCAGAGAATGTGGTTATCTCTGGCTTTGAACAGCATCCGTCCGGCCCCGGCCGGGTTTATCTCATAAATCCCGCCGCTTTCTCCCACGGCCGCCAGCAGATTTCCCTTATCCGTGAACATCAATTCCCAGATATATCTTTCCTGGGGGTTGAAAAATTCCTCACCCTTGTCTTTGGCGGTAATTTTATAAACTTTTCCGTTGGGTGAAGTCCCGGCGTACAGAACACCCCGGCCATCAACGGCCAGGGCGGTTACGTCCATTTCCGCAGTCTGGAAATAGAGTTCGGCCTTTTTATCCTTTCCCAGGCGGTAAATCTTGCCGCCATGCCCCGTTCCCAGAAAATAACTCCCGTCCGGCCCCTGAGCCAGCGACAGGTAGAACTCTTCCGCCGGAAGTTCCAGCTTTTCAACCCTGGGTCCAATCGAGAGAACACCTTCCGCTGTCAGGGAAGCTCCAGAAAATTTTCCCTTCAGGAAATCTTCCCGCGACCGCAGTTCCCACTTTCTGGGAGCCACCGCCTGGAGCTGGGAAACGACCAGAAACACAGCCAGCATCTGGAAGGCCAGGAAAGCTCTTTTTCTCATCTGTTGACTCATCCTTTTAATTTATTAATAACCGGTGCTGTCATCCGGTTAACTCACTTTTTTATTCTGATCGGAATGGTCAGCGCTCCCCGGAAAACATAGGGCACCGGCAGGTGATATTCAGTCAGGGTTGAGCGGTTAATTTCGGTCAGGTTGGTGGTTGAGGCCCGGGGCGAAAGGAACATGTTTTTAAGGCTGGGCGGCAGGTTGGCTAATTCTTCTCCCTTGAGAAACAACCCTGGCCTGGGAGCCACAACC
>DMVN01000082.1 GCA_003476685.1 Acidobacteriota bacterium
CGAGCAGCGGCTGCCCGCCGGAGTCTTTCACAGAAACATAAAAAGTCCTGAAGCCCGTCGATTCAGGGAAGAGGAGCTTGACGTCCCGGCCGGGGTCGTTAAGGTCGCAACCCACAGCTGCCAGCAGAGGGATTTGACTCAAGGCGGTCAGGATTAACATGAGTGAGACAGTAAGAATAGGCAGGGGCGCCTGAGAAAATTTCTTGGGCGGGTTTATCTTCGGTGTTTTATGGCGCATTCCCTTCTCCTAAAATATGTTTCGATAATAGTAGACCTGAAGGGCCAGCCTGGAGCTTTTCTGCTGCTGGTCATAAAGAAACATAGCGCGAAGAGCGAGGTCAGAATTCAGGCGATAGCTGACTCCGGTCCCGGCCAGGTAGGTCCAGCCGGCAGCATGTTTCAAGAAGCTCAGCTGAGCTTCGAGTTTCAGCCTTCCCTCGTCCAGGAGATTGAGTCCCTGGCGTAAAAAAAACAGATGCCAGGGCTGGCCGGCCCGGCGGCCGAGGTTTGCTTCCAACCGTGTCTCCCAGTTAAGCCAGAAGTAGGTGGTGTCGAATGAAAGGCCGGACCAGGAAACAGGGCTGCTAGCTGACTCTAGTGAATCCATCTCCTCGAGTACCCGGCTGGTAAAGGCAGACAAACCGAAGCTGTAGTTGTCGCGAACCAGAACGCCGTATGAAATGCGGCCTGCGAGCAGGTAATTCCGGTCGAACTTCAGACTCATCCCGGAGCCGGTGGTAAGGCTCAGAGCAGAATCGCCCCAGTGAAATTCGCGGTGAAGACCGGCGCCCCAGTCCCGGTCGAAGTTGTGGCCAAGCATGCTGGCATCCGGTAGGAGCAATGCGTGGTTATCAAGGTTGTAATTAAGGCCAAGAGCGGGTTTGCTGTGCCCGAGCCAAAATTCAGCCAGCCTGGTCTTAAATCTGACCAGAGCGTTGTAGAGTTGAAGCCGGATGGGCCAGTCCTTTGACTCATCGTAAACAACGCGCAGCTGAAAAGAGGCATAGCCAAGGTCAGATTTTTGTCGGTAAAACCGGGTAATGGTTTCCAGGCCAAGGCTGTTCTTCTGCATTGGGTGGTGAGGCAGGTAAGAATAGAACTCGATGGATTTCTGGCTAAAATTGAAGGCGGAAAGGGCCTGAAGCTCAAAAAAGAAAAGGGAGCTACGGTTCTGTGCTGGAAGCGGGCTGCGGATGCAGAATATGGCCAGGAGCAAAACCGCAATGGGCAGAGAAAAACTACGGCGTTGACTGGTCTGGCAGGCCCTTTGGTTAATCCTCATGAGTTTTTATCCCTTGTATTTTGAGTGAGAGCCGGCTTTGCCTGGTTCAACTTTGTCTCTTGAGATTTTGGTAATCATTTCTTTAGGTAACTGTTCTGTTTAGTAACCTCGTAGTTAACTTTCTTGGTGGCTGATGCTTTTGACTTATTTTATAAGCCTGTCCTGGCTGCCACTACACCTTAAAGAGGATGCGACCGCGGTACAGGATGTTCTCTCCCTGCTTGAAGGTTAAAATTACCTCCCAGTCGCCAGGCATGACAATGTTAACAGGAAGAAGATAAGCCCCTTGGTTATTGACCTTAAAAGCCACCTCACCAGAATCGTGGTGTCCGCGCATTGAAGGCATGTCAGAACGGCCATAGATTTGCAGATGATTGACCTTGTCTCCTGTTTGGTCGTGAACCGCAAGCTTAAGAATAATAGTGCCCATTTTAGGTGTTTGGTTGAATTCCCAGATGAAATAACTACCGTCCGGGAGCGGATTCTTCTTTCCCGCAGATTTCAGGACCGGGATTTCTTCGGCTGGGTTGGACAGGCTAACCTCTTGCCGGGACCGGACGAGACTGAGAACCGGCTGGGCAGCCAGGGTTATGAGCAACAAGCCTAAGCCAATACTTAAGATGAAACTCTTTTTTAACATGTTTTACTCCTTCTTTTTGTCCATGCAAGTTCATTCTATACTCAATGCCCTATAAATTCTATAGGAATAATAGGAAATAGATCAGTTAGAGATGAGAGTTTTGGCCGGAATCGCGGATAGTTTCAGTCAGGCTAAGCGTTATCTTGAGAGGGGCTGGCTGAGGTCAGGCTTGGCTGCCTATTTTTAATGTCAATTATATCAGTTGGTTAAGTAGTTTTATCCGGACTAAACGAGCGCTTAATCAGATGGCAGGCTTCCCGGGCTGAGATGAAAGAATAATTTTAAGCGAGTGGCCAGTAATCGCAAAAAGGCGCCTGCTTTCATTCAAACTTCATAAAGGGGGCGGGGCGGATGGGGTGGATTTCAATTTTTTCCCAGACCCGGTTCAGGACATAAGGCTCGTTATCCAGCCATTCTTTCCGCAGGGCCTCTTCGGAAGGGAAATTACAGATGATGATGGAGCCGATTAGTTCCCCGGCTTGGTTAAGGATGCCGGCGGCACACAGCCATTTGCCTTCTTCGTAAAAATTTTCACCCTGCCTCAGGTGTTCTTCCCGGACGGCCTGGCGACGATTGGGGCCGGCTGGCGGCGGATAATCAAAAGCTAAAACCATAAAAGGCATGATAATTCCTTTCAACAAGACTTTTTTACAATTAGAAAACATTTTTGACTGAAAAAGCAAGCGAAAGAAAGTGAGGAAGTTTTCGGGAAGCCAGGGTTGTGGTTTGGAAATAGTGCTATTAAATGAAGTGGAGCTGCCCGGAAACTCCGGGACTGGAAGCAAGTAAGCCTTAAGGCCAGGGGAGCAAGCTGGCATCCAGCCAGGAGAGCAAAAGATTTTTGAAAAGACAGGCATTCCTTTAGAATATTTTAATTTTTGATAACAGGACAAAACCAGGCAATAATGACCCAACAAATGAAACAGCTCGGTGCGGTATTTGCTTCCCGAGCATTCTGGTTAGAAAATTAGGTCATACCGGCTGCTCTTAGCCTTTAGTTTTGTCTTTAACCCCGAATCGCAACAGGCCCCGGCGGCAGCCCTTGGTGCAGATGGTGCAGGCAAAACAGTCTGGTACCATAACCGCCTCCTTGAGTATTTGGGCGACGGCCGGGCAGGGAGCTTTGGCGGCGCAGGCCTGACAATCATTGCAGCTGTCTTTCTTCTTGACCACGCGGAAAACAGCCATCTGCTCAATGATATTGGTGAACAGACCGACCGGGCAGACGAAGTAGCAGTAAGGCCGGTAGACAAAAAAGGCGAAGCCCAGCGTCAGAAGAAGCGGCAGAAAATGAAAAAGATTATCCAGCAGGGTCGGCTGCAGGTTCCACTTGAAGCCTTCAAAGGCATTGAGGTAATCATAAAGCGAGAGGGCCCGGGTCTGACCCTGGTTGACCGTATGGATTATGGCCGTCCAGCTCAGGGCGATAAAGGCCAGGAAAATTGACACTCTGAAAGTCTGGCTGAGGCGGAAGGACGGTCGGCGTCTCCGGATTTTGAGCTTATCAGCCAGCCTGGCCAGCAGTTCCTGGATGGCTCCCACCGGACAGACGTAGCTGCAGAAAAGTTTGGGGCCGACGAGGCTCAAAAATAGAATTACAGCCAGGGTGGCCAGCATCGGTGCTCGCAACCCGTAAAGAAGCGGCTTGGTGAAAGCGCAGATGGGTGATGGATGCATGGAAAAACCGGAGAAAAACTTAAGCCCGAGGTTAGCAGACACTCCGTAAAGAAAGGTAGCAATTACCAGAAAGGGGATTCTGGTCCGATTGTCCATCTTTCCGGTCAGCAGCAGAAACAGGGCTACGGCTGCTATTATCAGCATGGTAATTAATTTGGGGCTGAAGAGAAAATTGAAGAAATTTTGAGTCGGCAACGGTTGGGAGGCTTGCTGACCAAAGCGCTGGCCTAAACCCTGACCAGGTCCCTGTCGGAGCTGTTGCTCAGGGCTCTGTCCTTCTTCTAAGGAAGACTGCTGAATCAGGGCCAAAGACGGCAGCCCCAGGATAATCACCATAATCATTAAACAGGCGGCCAGATAAATCTTTTTGTTTGACATATGTGTCTTACTCCATTTTTTAAACAAGATATTACCAAAATTCTGGTGGTAAGGCTAAGAAAAAAAATATTTAAGTCGCTCTCTGAATTATTATGAGGGCTTTGCTTAGAAAATAATTTCCCGGCCAACGCCGATTTTTACAAAATCGCTGCCGTATTCTTCGGAAAAAAGCTGGTGGGATAACTATAGCCCTCAATTCCCCGAGGCCAAGCAGAATAGTGAACCGGTTTTCTGTTCAGTAAACCGCTGTCAGTTTCCATGGTTCAGGGATAGGTCCTTAAACCGAGCGCTGTCTTTAAGACTGAAATTACAGCTTTCCAATCTTGCTTCTCAGATAGATAAATGAGATGGCCGGGGCAGCGGCAGTCGGAGGCCCCGAAACCAGGAACTGGAACTACAGAATTCCGGAGAAGCTGTCGCAACCTGCAGGCCATCCGGCATTCATCAAAAGAGCCTGGTCTTATCAGGACCTCAATGATTTGGGCCTTACTTAAAAAACTATCTATATGCCAGAAGGTCTTTTTTTCGACTCTTAAGTGTCTTTCAATCCTGACCCTCAGCCCGCGCCTGGCCCGGCCAACATAGAGATAATAACCCGCCTTAAAATAGGCCTCCTGAAACCGGCCAATTTTTATGGCCTGACCCTTTTTCAATCTTATTATTAATATATACAGGCCCCGGTCATTCATGGCTCATCGGGTCATTACACCCGTTTAAATTTTATTGAAGGAATAAGTAAAACGGCCTGTTTTTAACAGCTTGAATAAATTGCTTTCAGTCAGAGCCTGGATAATCTGGCTTGCTTTTAAATGGTGATCGCTTACAGAAAGAATACCCCCGGGCTTTAAAATCCGGTGTAGTTCCCTTAAGACTTCCTGTGGCTGCTCCAGGTGGTGAAAGACGTCGTAGAGAAGGACGACATCAAGGTAATCGTCCGGCAGTCCGGTCGGCCCGTCAGAATGGATGGTGCTGATATTTTTAAGCTGTTTTCTTTCGGCCAGACCTCGGACCATCCTGATAGCCAGCGGGTTGATATCCAGAGCATAGATTTTCCCGGGAGGCCCGACCATTTCCACTAGAGGCAAAAGGTAGCTTCCTGGCCCACAGCCAAAGTCCAGCACCCGGTCCCCGGGTTTAATTTCCACTTCTTCCAGGATTATCCGGCGCGGCCGACGAAGGTCGCGAATCTTATAACTCAGGGCCAGCAGGAGAAAATGAAGGCGTTTCTTCATCAAAATTCTATATCCCCTGAAAATTATAGCGCTTATGGTTACGGCCTGCAGCTTAAAATATTATTAGCGGTCTAACGGTCCGGATCCTTTAGTTTATTGTTGACGAAGCTATACAGCTTGTTTTGGAGAAGGAAATTTATAGCCATAGTTCACAATGTTGAAATCGGAGGCTGAAGCTGCGGATTAGAGCCCTGACTCAGATGGCAGTTGTGGCTTGGTAAAGTCAGGCCCCGCTCTACTCTAATTGTAGGCTTCCATAATTTTCCGGTCTTCTTTAAGCAAATCGCCGGCCAGTTCTTCCATTTTCATCTCATTCCAGAAGGGGAGTTGCTCGTGCATTTTCAGGTATTTTAAGGGAATGGGGTGGGTGCCCACTACCACCGGGACTCCGTAGCGCTTCTCAATGAATTCTTTGAAATGTCTAATGTAGGGGCAGGGTGGATAGCCCACGACCAGACCGGTAGCCAGGTGGATAACCTCAGCCCCGTTTTTAATCATTTCTTCCGGGACATATTCCACGTTGCCGCCAGGGCAGCCGCCGCAGTAGGAGTAGCCGACCACTTCCACAGATTCATCTTTGGGATAACGGGCGAAGCCTCCGACCCGCTCCCGGATGGAGCGGAAGCACTTGCCGCCACCGCAGGATTGATAACGCCCGCAGATGATAATGCCGACTTTTTTCATATGTATCTCCTTGAATAATAATAGGGCTTGCTTCTCGGTGCGATTTTAATTTGGCCTTTAAGGAAAGAAATCCGCTCCGAGGCAATAAATTTATTTCATTTTATTTCTCTTCCTCTTCCTTATACTTCTTTTTCAAAGTTTCTTCCAGCTCTTTGATTCTGGTTTCCAGCTCTTCTTTTTCCTGTTTGAGCCAGTTGAGTTCGGAGCGCAGGTCTTCATCAGCCGGCTCTTGTTCCGGGCCGGCATAGCCAGGCCTAAACCAGCCTCTGTACCCCGGAAAGCCGCGGAAAATGTGGCCGGTTTCCCTTTCCTGCCAGTAGGCATTCGGACCAAATCCGCAGCGGCAGGGACCAAGGTAAGTGAAACCTTCAGGTGGCTGCACCTGTCCCCGCCAGTTCTGATGCCAGCCGCGTCCATAGCCGGGGCCAAAACCCTGACCATAGCCGTAGCCGTAATGCCTTCCGTAATATCCTCTCATGTTAAACCTCCTGTTAAATTCAAAATCAATTTTCTAAAAGCAGTTTTAATCTGACTAAGTAAAGACCTGCTTCAACTGCAAGCTCAACCCGAGCCTCAACCCCAGGCTAAATCTCGGGCCCGGATTGAGAATCATTCCTTTTCTTTTTTCTGCTTGCTCAGTCTGTCATGTTCCGAGCCCTGGCGGATGAGGGCCGAACCACAATTGGGACAGCGTTCCTCGATGCAGGGAACGCCAGGCTGGTGTTTTTTTCGGTATCCGCATTTAGGACAAACACAATAACCTTCGGGACCAAGTCCCTGGCGGCCCGGGTGAGAGCCTTGTTGTCTTCCACGCATTTTTCCCTCCTTTAGGCTTAAAAGCGACGGCCGCGCCGGCAACTACCCCGGCCGCGGCGACGGGGTGGGCCCGTGGGGCCCGGTGGGCCGGGTTGCTCCAACCTGCCCGGTGAGTATGAAATATGACCAGGTTCAAATTGACCTGGCTCTATGTCCACTGGCCCGCCTTCTATCAGCAGCCCTTTACCGGTGACCAGAGCTTCAGCCACTTTTTTGCGGCCGGACTCCAGGATGCGGGCAAAGGTCGGGCGAGACACACCCATTTTTTCAGCCGCCTGCTCCTGGTAGAGGCCTTCCAGGTCAGCCAGTCGAATGGCTTCAAGCTCATCGAGGTTTAAGGTTATCACTTCAGCCAGATGGGCTTTTTGGCCTTCGGGAAAGAATCTGGATATTCCCGGTCTCCAGCCTATGCGGCGTCGGCAAAACGGTCTCGGCATAACTGTCTCCTTTTTAGCTATCAGCTGAGCCCTGTTTCGGACTCAATTATATTATGAGCATATGTCCATTATATGTCAAGTTCAATTTTTTCGCCAAAACATAGCAGCTGCAGCTGAATTTTGGCGGCAGGTTGGTTCAGTTTACTATCGGATTGGCCTTTATAGCCTGTGCTGGGTCAGATACATTAGTGACACGTTAGAATCCTTTGAATGATGATGAACATTAATCCCCTTGCCATTGAGAAAATATTGCTTTTCTCTCTTATGGCCAAGTTATGCCTGGGCCACCGACCCCAAACAGGAGAGCTATTGATGGCCAAAACGTCTTGGGTAAAAGTGTCACTAATGGCCTGAACTTATACATAACCTTGACAAATTGAACATATGCTCATAATATAGTTTTATCGTCGGTTGTTTGGAGGCAGACCATGGCCAAAAAAATAATAATTCCAGTTGAAAACCAAAACGGCTTAGAAGCCAAGCTGGCGGGGCATTTCGGCCGGGCGCCCTATTTTGCGGTAATTGAGATGGAAGAGAACGGCGAGCTGGTTTCGTTAAAAACAGTAGCTAACTTTGATGAGCATTTTGGCGGTCGCGGTCACGCTCACGACAATATCTTAAGCGAAAAACCCGATATTATTATTGTTTACGGAATGGGACCGCGAGGGCTGGCCAGTATGGCTGAAGCCGGGGTTTTGGTTCTCAAAGCCCAGGGCAATACAGTCCAGGAGGTCCTGGCTGCCTTCAGAGAAAATAAGCTTGAAGTAATAGCTGAAGGCTGTGATCACGGTCATCACTGTCATTGAATAAAAATGCTCTACAAGAGGGTGGTGAGCAACTTTTCATTCAGGTGAAGAGTAAGGTGTATCCTTGCCAGGCTTAAACTACAATCAGCAGATTTTCAAGTCATTCAGGAAGTAAGGCAGGGCTCTTTTTTTACAGCGGTCGCTGGATTTATTTGTATTCTTGGGGGGGAAGGAAACGCGTAAGATGTCTCTATTTTTCTTGGATTTGCCGCCGCCGGACCGCTCGTTTTAGCAAATTAGAAAACATCTCTGGATCTCTGGCCACTCGCTCTTGTTTCGAGCATCTTGCTCTTAAAAAAATAGGAAATATATATTGTCTCCCCAATTTTCATTAAGCGTAATTAATTAATCATCAACTAGTTAGAAAGCGGGTGGGGGAAAGTGCAAAATTTTTCTGACCTTTTGCTGTTATTAACATAACTTTAACTTATCTTACCCAGTTTCTTAATCCGGATTTGCTAATCTCAAGATGGATAAAAAGAGAAAAAAATGGAAACAAAAATGAAAGCGAACAACAAAAAAGAAATCAGTAGTGGGTTGGTAATGACGGCAGGAAGCGGCCTGGAAGCTCAGCCGAAAGTTGGTAGGGGGCTGAGAATTCGCGGCTCGGATGAAGGCTGGTGTCAGGCCAAAGCTGGTTCGGCAGGGGCGGCTTGCTCGGACTATGGAGCGGCGGGAGAAAAACCGATGCTAATTAGCCTGGAAAAAGCGCGGACTCTAATCGAGGCGGGCTGGCAGGCGGCTGACCTTCATGTCCATACCTTTTATTCTTATGATGTGGTACCGACCAGGGAAGTTGACCCGCTGGTGCTTTACGAAAAGGCCAGGGCCAGGGGGATGAGCTTTGTCTCCTTCACCGACCACGACACCATGGATGCCTATGACCGGATAGGTTGGACGAGGGAGGGGCTGGTTCCAGGGGTTGAGGTGAAGATTCTAGACCCGGATAAGGTCGGCCACACGGTACACATCAATGTCTATATGTTGAACAGAAGCCAGTTTGAAGAAATTGAGAGAATTGCCAGGGAAGCGCAGGATATTGAACTTCTGGTGGAGTATCTGAGGGCCGAAAATTTGCCCTTTACCTTCAACCATCCTTTCTGGCATGAGCCGGGAGAGAAACTGAATGCCCGGGCAGTGGTGGAGCTGGCAGAGATATTCCCGGTGCTGGAATACAACCTGGGGCGGATCAAGAAATTGAACCGGCTGGTGCTGGAGCTGGCCGCAGAAAAGAATAGGGGGGTGGCGGCCGGAACGGACTCACACACGGGGGACATAGGAAGGATTTTTACCGTGGCCAGGGGTGGTAATTTCAGGGAGTTTTTTGAGTCGGTCAAGAACGGAGAGTCCTGCCTAGTGACGGAAGACTTGAATTATGATCGGATAAAAAACGAAATTTTCCAGCGGCTGGAAATGCTGATTGATAGTCACAAGTGGGTGATGGGTAAGGAAGAATTGAAGATGGAGACCGGGAATGCCCTGGCAGATGCGGTGATCGAAATGCTGTCCGGAGGAAGAGCTGAAATCCTGGGAGTGAAGAGAGCGGTATTGAAGGGAGTGGCCAGGATGGTCTCCAGGACAGGTTTGCCCGCCAGGATATATCTCAGAAAGCAGAATATGCTGGCCAGCCGCATCCAGCAGGAATTGAATTTCGCGGCATAAGAGGATAGGCCGGGGATGGGAGCGAAGTGATGAGTAATAAAGCAGGTTGTTAAAGGCGGAGTGATAAGGCCTGATACGGGCGAGGGGACACCTGCAGGTGTCCCCATTTTTCGCCCTTCTAAATTATTTCTTTCCTGTTAATTAACGAGACGCAATGCCCCTAAGAGGGGACACCTGCAGGTGTCCCCTCTTTCCTTCCTGCGGCCCGAAGTTTCTCTCATATAATCAAGCCGATAATTCGGGGACATCTGCAGGTGTCCCCTTTTTGTTATATAATGATGGGCGTTGATGTCTCCACTTACAAAGGAGGGCAGAATGAAGAGCATAACCGGCAGTGTGGTCAGAGACCAGCTTATTTTTATGCTGGGCTTTGGATTTCTGATGGGAATAATATTTCCTTTTTTTACTCTCTGGCTGTTGAAATTGCCGGCGGTCCAGGTGCTAACGCCGCTCTACTTTTCGATGTGCGTTTTGGCCGGCCTGGTGGTTGGTCTATGTAACTATTTCATTTTCCGCGGTGTGGTTTACAGGTTTCTGTCCAGGCTCTCAGCCAAGGTGGGATTATTTCAGACCAAACTTGAATCCTACCGGTCCGACCCGTCCTCGGCTGAAAAGTGCCGGGTGGAGGATTGCTATGTGAATACCACATCGGCCGATATCCTGGGAACGATTTCCGGGGAGTTTAATAATCTGATTGCCTCGGTGGCTAATTTTATCGAGGTGGAAAGGACTACCGATGGCTTCCTGGATAAACTGAAACGGAGCCTCAAGCTGGAAGATGTGGCCGGGGTGGTGTTGCAGGCCTTCAGCGAATACTTCGGCGGCCAGGGCAGTTTTCTCCTGATCCTGGAGAGGGGAGAGTTCAGGCTGGTTAAGGCTCAGTCCGTTGATATCAAGAAGGAACAGATCGAGGACAGCTTCTGGCTGCAGCTCCTGCGGCAGGATAAGCCCCTGATAGTTTCCGGAATTGAAGGTGACGCCATCCACCTGCACGTCGGGATAGGCCAGCTTGACCCGCGTCACATCGCTCTTATTCCGCTAAAATACCAGAACGAGGATGTCGGCGTTTGCGGGCTTATTTCCCGGGAGCCTTTCAAACGTGATTTTGCCAGCCTGGAGGCCCGGAATTTCATCATTCAGGCCACGCCCTTCATTTATAATGCTCTGATCATGAAGAGGCTGGAGGTGATGGCGGCCATTGACGAATTGACCGGTGTCCTTAACCGGAGGTTCGGTCTGAGGCGATTAAACGAAGAATTTGAGCGGTCCAAACGCTACCGGATGCCGCTCTCGGTGGCCATGGTTGATATCGATCATTTTAAGAAAATTAATGACACCTATGGACATCAGGCGGGCGATTTTGTTTTGAAGACTCTGGCCGGCGTTTTTACCAGTAATATTCGAGTTTCGGACCTGGTCATCCGCTTTGGCGGAGAAGAATTCCTTCTGGTCTTCAACGGGGCCTCGGCTGTCGATGCCTATCAGATAATGGAGAAATTGAGAGTCAATGTCGAAACCATGCGCTTGCAGTACGGAGCTTTTGATTTCAAGGTGACCTTCAGCGCCGGGGTGGCCAGCTTTCCGTCGGACAAGGTCAGCGACCTGCCTAACTTAATTCACCAGGCGGACAGCGGCCTTTACAAAGCCAAGGAAACCGGACGCAACCGAACCGTCATCAGCGCCTGAAAATAGGGGACACCTGCAGGTGTCCCTTTTTTTCGCCTGCCTAAATTATTTCTTTACTGTTAATTAACGAGACGCAAAGCCCCTAAGAGGGGACATCTGCAGGTGTCCCCTCTTTCTGGGTGAACTTTTATCACCTGATTTTCGTTTATAGGGGTGAAGCCTGGTGAGGCTGATAGTGTGGATTAAATAAATCAATTTGAGGATAGAAGTGGACATGAGTAAGAAAGCGATTTTCTCGACCGCAGCGATGATCTTTATCCTGTTTATTCCTTTGAGCCTGGCAGGTTTGCGGGCCGCCTCCGGAAACAGGCTGCCCGCCAAATCTGCCGATATTGACAAAGAAGCCCTGAAAAAGGCTCAGGAGCAGAAGGTGGTCCGGGCCATAAGGTTGACCGAACCAATAAAGCTGGATGGCCTGCTCGAAGAAGAAGTGTGGAAGAAGAACCCGCCGGCCAACGATTTCCTGCAGCGCGACCCGCTGGACGGAGCTCCGGCTACCGAAAAGACCGAGGCTTGGGTGGCCTATGATGAGGCCAACCTTTATGTGGCTGCCTACTGCCATGACTCGGACCCGAAGGGGATAGTCGGCCTGCTGGGACGCCGCGATTCCTTCGTGGATTCGGACTGGTTTTTCTTCGCGGTCGACCCCTATTTTGACCGGCGTAGCGGCTTTCTGTTCGGGGTCAATCCGGCTGGTTCAATCGTGGATGAAGTACTGTTCAACGATGTCAGCGAGGATGCAACCTGGGATGGCATCTGGGAAGCGAAAGTAGCCCGGTTGGCTGACGGCTGGACCTTGGAGATGAAAATTCCTTTTAACCAGCTCCGCTTTCCCCGGAAGGATAGTTACACCTGGGGTGTTAATTTCCAGAGGACCATCAAGCGGAAACAGGAAAAACTGGCTTTCGCCTGGGTGCCCAAGGAAGATAACGCCTTTGTCTCGCGCTTTGCCCGCCTGGAAGGAATAGAGAATATCAATCCCGGTCGCCGGATTGAAGCTTTTCCCTATTCTGTCGGGCAGGCCCGTTTCCGTCCGGCCGAGCCCGGCAATCCTTTTGAGACCGGCCATAAATACCAGGGAAATATCGGGCTCGACCTTAAGGCCGGGTTAAAGACCAACCTCAACCTGGACCTGACCATCAATCCCGACTTCGGCCAGGTGGAGGTGGACCCGGCAGTCATCAACCTGACCGCCTACGAAACCTACTATGAAGAAAAAAGACCCTTCTTCATCGAAAGCTCTTCCATCTTCACCAATTTCGGGCGGGGCGGCGTTTACATCAACGTTGACCAGAACTGGCCCAACCCCCGTCTGTTTTACAGCCGCCGGATAGGCCGTGAGCCCCAGGGCTATCCCCAGCACGATGGTTATGTTAACTTCCCTGACCGCTCCACCATCATCGGGGCCTTCAAGCTGACCGGCAAGCTGGGTTCCGGCTGGAATATCGGGGTCATCAACGCCGTCACCGCCCGGGAGTACGCCACCGTAGATGACCTGGCCAGCCGCTACCGGGATGAAGTGGCCCCGCTCAGCTATTATGGCATCTTCCGTGGCCTCAAAGAATTTAACCGCGGGCAGCAGGGTTTCGGGTTCCTGCTGACTGCGGTCGTCCGGGACTTAAGGGAAGATAGCCTGAGGTCGCTCCTGGCCGGTGAAGCTTTCAGCCTGGCCTTTGACGGCTGGGCTTTCCTCGATAAAAAAAGGAACTGGGTCCTGGGAGGCTGGGCCGGCGGGACAGTCATTCACGGTGACTCCACCGCCATTTACCGGGTCCAGCGCTCTTCCATTCACTATTTCCAGCGGCCGGATGCTACCCATGTCAGCCTTAATCCGGAAGCCACCAGCCTGACCGGGCTGGGAGGCAAGCTCAGCCTGGCCAAGCAGCAGGGCCATTCTATTGTCTATCTTTCGGCCGGAGTTTTGACCCCGGGCTTCGACCCCAACGATACCGGCTACCAGCGGAGCATTTCTGACCGGATTAACTTTCAGGCTTTTTACGGTTACCTGTGGACCAAACCAGGACGAATTTTCCGGCAGGCCCTGTTGATTGGCGGGCTGGAACAGAACCACGATTTTGGCTGGAACAAGACTTTCGAAAGCTGGCTGCTCAACCTGCAGGGTGTTTTCCGCAACTGGTGGACCGTGGATGGGACCCTGATGTTTTATCCGCAAATCTACAGCAACACTCTTACCCGGGGCGGCCCACTGGCTTTGATTCCCTCCGGCTACCTGGCCCAGCTCAGCCTGGAAACCGACACTCGCCGAAAGTTTGTTTTCTACAGCTCTACTTACTACGGAGAAACCAGGAGAAAGCAGGAACAGTGGAACATCAGCCTGGGCCTGCGCTGGAAACCAAAGCCCAACTTCAACCTGTCCTTCGGGCCCCTGGCCGGCAAGGATGTCAACGAAACCCAGTGGTTGACCTCGGTGACCGACCCCTTGATGACAGCCACCTACGGGCGGCGCTACGTCTTTGGTCGCCTTGACCAGACCCTGGTGGCGGCCGAACTCAGGTTGAACTGGATCTTCAACCCAAGGCTGAGCCTCCAGGTCTACCTCCAGCCTTATCTGGCTGTCGGCCACTTCGACCGCTTCAAGCAGTTGAATCAGCCCCGGGCTTACGACTACCTGGTCTTCGGCGAGGGAGCCTCCACCATCAATTACCAGGACGGTTACTATCTGATCGACCCGGATGGTAGCGGACCGGCCCCGTCTTTCTCCATCTACAATCCAGACTTTAATTACAAATCGTTGCGGGGAACCGTGGTTCTGCGCTGGGAATACCGGCTGGGTTCCCTGCTGTATCTGGTCTGGACCCAGAACCGGGCCGATTATTCCAACCCCGGTGATTTTTCCCTGGGACGGGACCTGGGCGACCTGCTCACTGCCCCCGGCGATAACGTCTTCCTGGTAAAGCTTACCTATCGCTTTAACCTGTGATCCGGTGTTGACAAAACCCATATCTGGACTATTATTATTTGCTATTTTTCGGTATGGCGAGGACTTAAGATGCCCTGGGTTACAGTCAGTTTGCTGGTGGTATCCAACATTTTCATGACCTTTGCCTGGTACGGCCACCTGAAATTCAAGAGCCTGCCGCTGTGGAAGGCCATTGTTTTTAGCTGGTTGATTGCCTTCCTGGAATACTGCTTTCAGGTTCCGGCCAACCGCCTGGGTTACGGCCGGNNTTTTCCTTCTTTTCCGTCCTCTACCTTAAGGAAGAGTTCCGCTGGAATTACCTGGTGGGTTTTTCCCTGATGATTCTGGCCGCCTATTTTATCTTTAAGAAATAGCCACCGGAAACCCGACGCTTCTGCTTTTCTTCAGGGATTGGCAATGTGCCGGTAATACTGGACTATGTATTTTTCCTGGACTTCGTAGGACCAGTGAACGTCCCGGATGAACCTGGCCGCCTCTTCTTTCTGACCGCGGCGCAGACATTCAATCAACCGGGCATGTTCTCCGGTTGAAGCTTGCTCCCACTCCTTGACAAAACCGGCCGGGCGGGGAAAATCATACAGCCTCTTTTTCAGGTTGTTGACTATTCGCATCAGTTTCTCGTTGCCGCAGGCCTGGAGATAAACATTGTGAAAGTCGAGGTTTTTTTCATAGTACAGGTCAAAATCATCGGCTTCTATGGCCTGCTTCATTTCCCGGTTAAGCTGCTCCAGGCGGTCAATATCCTCGGGCCCGAGACGGTCAAAAGCCTTTAGTATGGCAATGCTTTCCAGGGCGCCGATTATTTCATAATAATTTTTTATGTCCCGGGCGGTCAGCACATTGACCACCACTTTGCGCCTCGGCAGGATGGTGACGAAATCCTCGTTTTCCAGCTGCAGCAGCGCATCCCGGAGAGGGGTGCGACTGACTCCCAGTTTTTTTGAAGTCTCCTCCAGGTCGATGACCGAACCGGGGAGTATTTCTCCACGGCGCATCTGTTCCCTTAAAAAATCGTAGACCTGCTCCTTAAGCGATTTGACGTTCAGAACTGGTTTATCGTTCATCCTCTTACCTCAGCCCAGGGCCGGCCTGTCAGCTCCGGTAATAATCTACATTGTCTGCGGTGATTATATCAATCTGAGTCATGATCCTGGATTTCACTTCTTCTCCCAGGACCACCTTGCGGAACAGGGCATACAGGCCTTCGTAGCCCTGCCTTTCAGATTGCTGGCTCAGGAGAAAGTCAATTACCCCTTCCTTCAATAACCTGATATTTTTCGGGATGGGGTCATAGCCAATCAGAATTATTTTATCCCGGGCCGAATTGCCCTTCCACCACTCGGCCACCTTGTGGGTCATAGCATTGGTGACAAAAATCCCGGCCAGGTCCCGGTGCTTCTGGTAGAAAGCTTCCAGCAGGGCTCTGATTTCGGCCGCCGTCCAGCTGCCGCCCAGCTCCAGAACTTCTGTCCTGAAGCCAGGCCAATCACGGCTTCCCTGGAGGAAACCTTCCATTCTCTCAATGATATGGTAATCTTCGGGCAGAATTTTTACTATGGCCACTATGCCCTTTTTCCGGTGAATGGTCTGCCTCATCAGCCGGCTGGCCAGAAGTCCGCTTTGAAAAGCATCCTGACCGATAAAAGCGAGCGGCTTGACTCCGGGAATATAGGAATCAAAGAAGACCAGCGGCAGGCCGGGCGGCAGGGATGGACAGAACTGCAGAAAGCTTCCGGGAAGAACCGGGGCGGCCAGCAGCCCGTCAAGCCTAACCTTCAACAGCTTCTGACCCGTGGTCAAGACTGATTTATCGTTAAACCGGTCAAAAAAGAAAAAGCTGGCCCGTACCCGGTGAGAAGCCAGTTCCTGCTGGGCTTTCTCTATTCCCCGATAGGGTAACAGCCAGTAGTAGCTGTCCTGCTGCGGCCGGGGCATCAGCACCCCGAAGTTAAACACCCGCCCCATCTTCAGGTGCTTGGCAAAGATGTTGGTGCGGTAATTAAGTTCTTTAAGTATCCGGCGCACCCGGGCCTCAGTGTCCGGATGGACTCTGCCCCGGTTGTGCAGCA
Source organism: Acidobacteriota bacterium (assembly GCA_003476685.1). Lineage (GTDB taxonomy): Bacteria > Acidobacteriota > Aminicenantia > Aminicenantales > Saccharicenantaceae > Saccharicenans. The sequence goes on from DMVN01000082.1 coordinate 16,311, forward strand.
CCCGGTCAACGGTCCCGATGGATACCCGGGCTTTCCGGGCTATGTCTTTTATCGTAGTGATGGTCGGCCCTCTTCCATCTAAAATCTATGGTATAAAATATTTACCAGATTTCGCCCTTTAATACAACATCCTGTATAGATTCAGGACATTAGTGCCACTCTTGCCCGGGATTTTTTGGTGATCAATCATTATCTTAGTTGTGGTCGGTGGACAAACTCCTAAATCAACCATAAGAGGAAAAATGAGAATTCTCTCCTTGCGAAGGGCATTAACGTTTAGCCCCACTCAAAGGATTCTAATGTGTCACTAATGTATCTGACCCAGCACACCCGGAACCCGGAGCCGTGGTAATTCCCGGCTCAGACTTATACCCTCTACCGATACCGGCTCCGGTCTTTTCTTAGCCCATCTTAAACCCGTCAATCCTGTCAGTACCCCAGGCCTTTTTTCAGCCGGTCGTATTCCTGCCAGATTTCGTAGGGTATGTGACGGCCGAACTTCTTAAGGAAACTACTGATATCGGCCAGTTCTTCTTCCCATTCTCCGGGGTTGATGCAGAACAGATCCTCCAGGTTTTCATCCGGCAGGTTCAATCCAGTAAGGTCCAGGTCTTTTTTCTCAGGAACCAGCCCCAGGGGGGTTTCTTTGGCCCCGGCCCGGCCGTTAACCCGCTCGATAATCCATTTCAGAATCCTGATATTCTCCCCGAAGCCCGGCCAGAGAAATTCTCCCTTCTCGTTCCGGCGGAAGGCGTTGATGGAATAGATGCGGGGCGGATGGCTCATCAGTCGCCCCATGTTTATCCAGTGGCGGAAATAATCGCCCATGTTGTAGCCGCAGAAGGG
>DMVN01000072.1 GCA_003476685.1 Acidobacteriota bacterium
AGCCAGCACCTTTCCAGGACCGAGGGCCCGGACTGCCAGGTAAAGGCAGACAGTCGAGTCAAGGCCACCCGAGAGGCCCAGAATAACCCGGTTAAAACCGGCTTTTCTGGTTTCTTCCCTGATGAATCCGGTCAGAGCCTTGATGACCAGAGGAGCGTTAATCTTCATGGCCTTCTCTTATGATTTTTTCCAGCGACCGCCAGATAACCTCGGGCCGGTCGTCTCGCCTGAAAGGCCAGCTCTTTCTGGCCTTTCTGACTTCAGACAGGTCAACCTCCACCAGGGCGAAATCTTCTTCCAGGTAGGGCAGACGGGCCAGCAACTTCCCATAGGGCGAATAGACAAACGAGCCACCGGCAAAGGCCACTCCGTCTTCATAGCCAGCCCGGTTGCAATAAATGACCAGGGCACTGGAAAAGAAGGATATAGCCTCACCCATCAACTCCCACATGCGGCTGGTTTCAAAGCCCTGGGCCCGAGATTCGGCTATTCCCCTTCCGGGGGCAGCTGAGATGGTGATTATCAGACCGGCCCTGCCAGCCAGATAACAGTAGCTGGCGCCGTAGTGGAGAAAATCCCGGCAGACCAGCAGCCCTGTTCTGGAAAACCTGGTTTCAAAAGGCCGGAATTCCCGGCCGGCGGCGAAGAATCGTCCCTCTTCAAACATGCCCGAGGTGGGCAGGAAAACTTTGCGGTGGATATGCCTGATACTTCCGCCTGCAAGGTAGGCCGCCGCATTATAGACCAGTCCCGGCTCCCGCTGACTCTCTTCCACAAAGCCAACCACCAGGTCTATTTCCCCGGAGGCTTTCAGGAGCTTCTGGAAAAGCGGAGACCTGGCCGGGTCCAGAGCTACTTCAGCCGCCAGGTCCTTTAAGTTGTATCCGGTCAGGCTCAGCTCGGGAAAAACCAGCAGGTCGGCTTTCCGGGCCAGGGCCTTTTTAATCAGGTTGAGATGGAGCTTCAGATTCCGGCCCGGGTCACCCAGTACCGGAGAAATCTGGGCCAGGGCAATTTTCATAAGTTGAAAATATCACAAAAACGGCCATTCTGTCCAATGGCTGAGAATCATCAAGGTGGGGTTGAAAATTCGGCCCTGATTATATAAAGTATTAAAAGGATTTTATCAAAGGGCCCTATTGTGAGTTCCGTAAATCATGTAGCTGCTTTTCTCAAGGACATTTTCTTCAATAACAGGACCGGGCGCCTGTCTTTTAAGCGCCAGGAGGTGGAAAAGCATTTCTTCTTTATCAAGGGCAAACCCATCCAGGTTAAAACCAATGTCAAAAGCGAAAGACTGGGAGAAATTCTGTTCAAGCTACAGAAGATCCAGACCCAGACCTTCGAAAACATAGAAGAATTCATTCAACCCCATCAGCCGCTGGGGGAATCCCTGAAAAGGGGTGGCGTCATCAAGGAAGGAGACTTGCGAGAAGCCCTGGCCTTCCAGATCCGGGAATCGCTGCTGGGAATATTTTCTTATTTCGACGGCGAGCTTAATTTCCAGGAGAAAGACATTCAGCCCCAGGCCGAAGAATTGCCGGCGGTTGATATTCCCTTCATCATTGATTACGGCCTGCGCCGGATGAAGTATGATTCCAGCCTGCAGAGGTTTTTTGCCGGCCGGAAAGTCGTCCTGAAAAACATCCGCTATGCCTATTTCCTGACCGAAGAGGAAAAAGCTCTTCTGGACAGGTTGGCCACGTCTCAGGTCATAGACCGGATGGCCATCCCGGCTCGCTTCTCCAGCGAGAGTTTTTTCCGTTGTCTGTATCTTTTTTATTGCCTGGACATGATAGAAGTCCAGGCTGCCGATGAAAGTTTCAAGAAGGATGATTATGCCGCCGCCAGCAAAAAAAAGCTGGAACTGGATGAGCTGGAAGCCAGGATAGAAGAGCTCAAGGAAATCAAGTCCCAGCTCAACAGCCGCAATTACTATGAGTTGCTGGGTGTGTCCAGGGTGGCCACGGATGAGGAGATTAAAAAAGCTTACTTTAACCTGGCCCGGAAATACCACCCTGACCGGTTTAACAGCAACCTCAGTGACCACAGCCTGGTTAATGAGGTCTTCAACGCCATCACCACTGCCTACCGCACCCTTAGCGAGCCGGACCAGAGAAAAAAGTATGACCAGCAGCTGGCTGCACCCCAGCAGGAAACAGCCGACGACCTGGCCCGCAAGGCCGAGGTCAAGTACCGGCAGGGACGCACCCTTTATAACCAGGGAATGTATGAAGAAGCGGTCATATTTCTGGAAGAGGCCATCCGTCTTAAAAAGGCCAGAGCCGACTACTATCTGCTCCTGGCCATGGCCGAGTCCAAGCTGCCCGCCTATAAGAAGAAAGCCGAGGAAGATTTCCTCCGGGCCATCGAGATGGAGCCCTGGAATGCCGAAGGTTATGTCGGCCTGGGCCTGCTGTATCTGGGAGAGGGTCTTAAGGTCAGGGCTAAGAAGCAACTGCAGCGGGCCCTGGAGATTGACCCCGACCACCACCAGGCCAGGGCGGCACTGACCGAGCTGGAAAAAGGCGAAAAAAAGACCGGCCTCAAAGCCATGCTGGACCTGGACCTGTCCAAGCTTTTCAAGAAAAAGAAATAGGTCAGTCCTGACCTGTCAGTTTCAGAAATTCTTTCTCGTTGAGGGTTTTAACTCCCAGCTCCCGGGCTTTGTCCAGCTTGGACCCCGGCTCTTCGCCCACCACCAGGTAGTCAGTTTTCTTGCTGACCGAGGAAGAGACGCTGCCGCCCAGGCTCTCAATTTTTTCCTTGGCCTGGTCCCTGGTCATGGAAGTAAGGGTCCCGGTCAGCACAAAGGTCAAACCTTTCAAGGGCTGAGGCCCGGCCTTTTCTGCTTTTTCCTTGAATTTCAGGCCGGCGGCCTTAAGCCTCTCCAGCAATTTCTGGTTTTCCGGCTGGCGGAAGAAGAAGACAATGCTCTTAGCTACCTTGGGGCCGACGTCTTCCAGCTCCATCAGCTCTTCTTCCCCGGACCGGGCCAGTTTTTCCAGGTCGGCGAATTTTCGGGCCAGCGCCTGGGCCAGTTTTTCACCCACCTGTCTTATCCCCAGGGCGAAAATCAGCCGCCACAGTTCTCGGGACTTCGATTGTTCAATCTGGTCCAGGAGATTCTGGGCACTTTTCGGGCCCATCCTTTCCAGCTGGACCAGGTCTTCGTATTTCAGGCGGTAAAGGTCGGGGATCTGTTTGATGAGACCTGAATCCAGCAGCTGGTCCACCAGGGCTTCGCCCAGGCCTTCGATGTTCATGGCCCGCCTGGAGGCAAAATGCAGAATGGACTCGCGGATTCGGGCCGGGCAGGAAGGATTGATGCAGCGGGAAATGGCTTCGCCCTCTTCCTTGTAAAGGGCCGAGTGGCAGACCGGGCAATGCCTGGGCCAGACCAGTGGTTTTTCTTTCCCGGTCCTTCTTTCTTTCATCACCGAGACCACGTGAGGGATGACATCGCCGCTCCTCTCCAGCAGCACGTAGTCCCCGACCCTGATATCTTTCCTTTTTAGCTCTTCTTCGTTATGCAGGGTGCAGCGGCTGATAGTGGTGCCAGAAATCTGGACCGGTTCCAGAATGGCCACCGGGGTCAGGGCCCCGGTCCGGCCGACCTGGATTATTATATCTTTGATCCGGGTGGTGGCCTGACGGGCCGGGAACTTGAAAGAAATGGCCCAGCGCGGCGATTTGGCCGTAGTCCCCAGGATTTCCCGCTGCCGGGTGGAATTTACCTTGATTACCACTCCGTCCACATCATAATCCAGCGAATCCCTTTTTTCCGTCCATTCCCGGTAATAATCGATGACCTCGTCCAGCGAGCGGCACAGGCGGCTGGCCGGGTTGGTCTTGAAGCCCAGTTTCTTCAGCTGTTGCAGGTTTTCCCACTGGCTGGGCATTTCCCGGCCGTCGATGAAAATGTAGTAGAGGAAGATGTCCAGATTGCGGCTGGCTACTTCCCTGGGGTCCAGCAGCCGGATAGAACCGGCAGCAGCGTTTCTGGGGTTGGCAAACAGGGGTTCACCACGATTTTCCCGCTCCTGGTTTATTTTCTTGAAAGATTCATAGGGCAGGTAGACTTCGCCCCGAACTTCCACCTCTTCCTTGAGGGGCAGAGTCAGCGGCAGGCTGCGGATGGTCTTGACCTGGGCCGTGACTTCATCTCCCCGGAAACCATCGCCTCTGGTGACAGCCTGGTGGTAACGTCCATCAAGGTAAATCACTGACATGCTCAGGCCGTCAATTTTTAGCTCGCAGACGTATTCTATTTTCTCGCCCGGAAGCAGCTTGCGGATTCTCTCGTCGAATTCTCGCAGACCGTCCACATCATAACAATTATCGATGCTGAGCATCGGCCGGCGATGGCTGACCGTGGGGAAACCTTCCACCGGCTTTTCTCCGACCCTCTGGGTGGGTGAGTCTGGCGTCAGGAATTCTGGAAAGGCTTCTTCCAGCCGCCTCAGCTCGGCCATGAGCTGGTCGAACTCGTAGTCGGAAATCTGCGGGTCGTTATCCACATAATATTTTTTTTCGTGATAGAGAATCTGCTGGCGGAGTTCGGATATTCTTTTGCGGGCTTCTTCCCGGGAGAGCTTTTTTTCCATCCTGCCCCTCCTTTCAGGGAATCTCACTTTTTATTTTAGGAGAAAAGGCAGAAAGAGTGAAGCTGCCCCCTCTTTCTGGATGAGCTGCTTACCAACAGGCCGGTTATTATTTTCCCAGCCGGCGCTTGGTTTCTTCTACCAGCTGGTTGAACTTGGTAATGGCTGCTTCCTGCTGCTTTTTGAGCTTATCGATTTCAGCCTGGAGGGCGTCGATGTCGGCCTGGAATTCCTGCATTTTTTTCTTGTCCTTGTCAGTCAGTTCCTCTTCGCTCTTGCCCCCGAAACGCTCGTTAAAAATTTTGGTCAGCTCTTCCAGCTCTTTAACCTTGTTCTGAATAGCCAGAACCGTTTCATTGTACTTGAGGTCCTTGTTCATGGTAAAGAACAGGCCCTCAGCCATCTTCATGGCTTGCTCGGAATTGGGGTTGGGCAGGAAGGCAGCTTCCAGAGAGTAGCGAACAGCCTCATTAACGGCGGCCGGGTCGGTCTTGGCTTTGTTGGCCAGAATGACAGCAACGGAAAAAGCCACCTCTCCGGTCTTTTTCTTGCTGTAGGCTTCTTTCAGCAGGCCCAGGGCTTCGTCGTTCTTGCCAGCCCGGTTCAGCAGCTGTCCGAGCAGCAGGGCATCGTTGGGGTCTTTGGTCTGGTTGTAAATCGCCCGGTAAACTTTTTCGGCCTCAGCATAATTCTTAGCGTCGGCGAAGGTTTTCCCCATCTTGCGCAGCGAAACCATGATGTTCTTGTCTTTGCTCAGGGCGTAGGCGTTGAGGTAAGCCTCGACCGCAGTCGCCGTGTCCTTGGCTTTTTCCGCGGCACTGCCGAGAATGTAATGGCCGGCGGCAATGATTTTATTCCACTTGTCGGGATTGGCTCCCTCTTTGGTTTTCTCAACCTTGCCCAGTTCGATCAGCTGGCTGGCGTAATTCTTGGCCTTGTCCAGATTCTGACCCTGGTTGACATAATTGTTGGCCAGGAAAATCATGAGAGAAGATTTAACTTCGGCATCCAGGCCACCCACGCTCAGGGCCTTTTCTCCGTAGTTCAGTGATTCCTGGAGGCTCTTGCTGGGGCAGGGGAGCAAGCACAGGTAAGCATAGGCATAATTTTCATACTGGGAGCCCTTGCCGGCATACTGGTTTATGAATTCCTTAAGCAGCTTGACTTTCTCGCAATTATCCTGGACGGTCATGGCCTTGATGTAGGCTTCGTCGGCCGGGTTCTGGGCCCAGACAGCCCCGGCTGCCAGCAGGATTAATAGGATTAACAGTAAAGTTTTTTTCATTTCCTACCTCTCTCCAAAAATTAATTTGCTCAATATCTTGCCCGTTACAGGTCAAAAAGTCAATAGCCAAGATTTTTCTTCGGTGGTCGATCTTTTATAATGCAATTTATGTGCCAGATAAGCTATTAGACTCTGTTTTATTAATCCCTTATAATAAATAAAAGAAAAATGAAAGAGTTGCAAGAGTTCGGCCAGATTTTTTTCCAGGAAACAGGGCTGGCTCTGTTGTCCCGGGTGCCCCTGTCGTCCTATTCCAGTTTCCGGATAGGCGGGCCGGCTGATTATTTTCTTGAAGTGCACCAGCTTTCGGACCTGATCCTGGCTGTCCAGACGGCCAGGAAGCACAGATGTCCATTTTATGTTATCGGCGGTGGGTACAACCTGCTTTTTGATGACGCCGGCTACCGCGGCCTGATTATCAGGAATTCAGCTGCCGGCCTGGAAATCAGGTCGGAACAGGGCTACCTGGAAGCGGCTTCCGGAACCCATCTGTCCGCCTTGATCACCCAGGCGCTAGCGGCCGGCCTGGCCGGGCTGGAATTTCTGGCCGGGATACCGGGCACGGTTGGCGGGGCCGTTTATGGCAATGCGGGCGCCTTCGGTCGGGCCATCGGGGAAAGAGTGGTGGGCGTTACCGTGCTGACCGCCGATGGCCGGGAACAGACTCTCGGGCCGGCTGAACTGTGTTTTGATTACCGCTATTCCTCCCTTAAAAAAGACCATAAAATCATTCTCAAAGCCAGCCTGGCGGTAGAACCCGGGTCCAGTAAAGAAATCATCAAGAAGATTGAAGAATACCTGGAACAGCGGGCCAGCAAGCACCCGCCGGGAGAGACTCCATGCGCCGGCAGCTATTTCAAAAACATAGTGCTTCCCGGCGGGCGTAAAATTCCGGCCGGCCAGTTGCTGGAACAGGCCGGAGCCAGGGGCATGAGGGTGGGCCAGGCGGCAGTTTATCCCGGGCACTGCAATTTCATCATAAATCTAGGACAGGCCAGGGCCCGAGATGTCCTGATTCTGGCAGCTGAGTTGAAAGAAAAAGTCTGGCAGACTTCGGGGCTGGCCCTGGAAGAAGAAGTTATTTTTGTTCCAGAAGACGCTTCAATGCTCTGATTTTTTTCGGGTTGAGACCGCGGCGGCCGGCTATCTTCAAAGCTTGTGAGGCCAAAGCCCTGTAAGCCCTGTCCAGACCCGGCTGTTTTGAGGTGAGGGCCAGGTGTTTTTTTACCGTCCCCAGGTCTCCCCGGACCACCGGTCCGGTCAGGCTGGACTCAATACCAAGTTTTTTTACGTTCTGTAAAGTTTTGTCCAGGAGAGGGGTCAGTATTTCCAGAATCGTTTTTTCTTCCAGGCCGGAGGCTCGCAGGAGCTCCCTGACCTCGTTCAACAGGACAATCAAAAAATTTGAGGAAATCGATAGAGCCAGGTGGTAGAGTGGCTTTTCCCGGGCTGACAGCAGCAGGGCCTGGGCTCCCAGCCTGGCCGCCAGTTTCTGGCCCAGTTTTACAGCTTCAGGTTGTCCTTCCAGGCCGATAAAGATGCCCTTGAAAAGTCCCGGTTCAGGCAAGTCCCCAGCAAACGTTTGAGCCGGGTGAAAAGAGGCTACTCTGGCTCCTTTGGCTGATAGCGGTCGGAGCAGGTCCGAGGCGCAGGCTCCGCTCGTATGAAAGACGTATTTCCCCTGCCAGTCGAGGTCCTGGAGTTCTTTCACCACCACCGGAATGAGGTCATCGGGAACGCAGATAAAAATAATCCCGGCGGAACGGGCCGCCAGCTTGTTGTCGGTGGTTGCCCGGCCCTGGCCAATCATCTTCCTGGCCTGCCGGGCCCGGCCCGGCAGCGGGTCGGCCAGGTATTTTAAGTTCAGGCCTTTTCTGGTCAGGGCGGCAGCCAGGGCTGTCCCCACCCTTCCGGCACCGATGATGGACAAGGTCTTCATTTTTTCTTAAAAAGATCGCTCCATAAAGAAATTTCCAACGGAGTCGAGTCTTCAGCCTGTTTATGCAGCTCCCGTTCTTCCCGGTGGTCTTTGAGGGTTTGTTTCAGCTGTTTGAGAAATTCAAGGGTGCTCATGGACCTGGCCCCATGGCTCCTGGCGATTGCCTTCAACCCGCGGTCAGAACTGACCAGCAGGAAATAGCGCCGGTCTTTTTTCAGCGACAGCAGTTCTTCAATCAGCCGGTCGGCCGGCTGCCCCGGTTCTGGAAAAAGAACCGTGAATTTCGGGTTGAGCCTGATAACCTGCTCATCCAGCGGCGGCTTCCCGTCAAAAACCAGAAATATTCGGGACCGGGTAATCTTCTGAAAAAGGAGCAGCCGGGCGATCAACCGGTTGCGGCTGACCGGGTCAAATTTGAAATAGGGGTCGGCCTGTCCCATCA
>DMVN01000208.1 GCA_003476685.1 Acidobacteriota bacterium
CTTCCGCAGATTACCCAGCAACCGCAGCAGCTGGTTCAGGTTTCTCGGGCGAAAGTCCTGGATCCGGTAAAGGTTTCTTTCCAGCTGCTGGATATAGGCGGCTTCAGCCACCACCAGCTCAAATTCGGTCCCGGGCGGCAGACTGGGAGCCAGGAATTCCACTTCTTCGGTCTTAAGGTCATTACTGTAAGTCCGGTAATAGGTCCGGACCTTAATCACCTCGCCCGGTTGAACCTCGTACTTATCCAGCAGCACCTTCTCCAGCGTGGCTGTTCGCAGCTGCTCTACCACTCTGATTTTGACTTCTATCTGGTTGAGGCTGACCTCCTTGAATTCATTGTTCTTGAGCATGTAAACCACGGCCGCCACCAGTCCGGAAAGGCTGGTGCTGGCGTTGTCCATGTTGCCGCTGAACAGGTCTTCCAGGTGGACGCTGAGTCCCTCTTCCAGGAAGAGGTCAGCTTCAAAATCGACCGACAGATTGCCGTAGGACCTCTCCTCAGTGCCGAGCACGGTAAAAAGGGCCAGGTTAACCAGGGCCGGGGTCAGAATCTGGTCATTGACCAGTTTTAGCTTGAACTGTTTGCGGCTGACCGGGCTGTCCTGGACTTCCACGTTCAGCGGAATGTAGCGCGGAAAAGAGCCAACTTCCGCCAGCACTCCGCTCGTCCGGTCCTGAAGAACCCGGCCGATGAGCTGCCCGGTGGAGGCCAGCTTGAAAGAGCTTTCCAGGCTGGGAACCACGGCCAGGACTTCAGCCGAGGTCAGGCCATAATCAACCGGGCCGAGGTTATAGAAAGGATGACCGAAGGCCAGAATTTTATTACCGTCTACATAGGTCACTGTCCCGACGGCCGTCAGGTCCAGGTCCCCGGTCAGCAGCTGCACTCCGACCGCCTGGCCCTCGCTGAGAGTTACGGGCTGGGGGGTGAGCTTTAGCGACTGAGAAGCAGCCTGGCCGGTGCCCAGGACCGGCAGGAAATTATACTGGCTGAAGAAAGGCTTGAACTGACGGAAAGCCCGCTCGGAAAAGCCAGAGAAAATCAGGGGGATTTTAGCCGGAATAAAGGCCTGGTCGGTCGAGAAATTGCCGGCTGCGGCCGAAGTCATCTCCAGGTAAGCTCGCCCCAGCTCTTCCTGAGTCAGGCTTTCCAGCTGGAACCCGGCGGGCAAGCCGCCCGTCGGGCGCCGGGGCTGTCCGGCTTGAGTTAGAGCCAGCATTTCCTCAATGGGAGTTATTCCGGCAATGGCCTCCTTGGCGAAGGCGTAGCTGAAGGCCACGGCCCCGACCAGCTGGCCGTCAATGTAAACCGGGCTGCCGCTCATCCCGGCCACCACACCGGTGTTTTCCAGGCCCACGCCCTTCAACCGGGCCAGAATCCAGTTCCGGCCGGGCTGAACATTCTCCATGACCCCCAGGATTTCCACCTCAAAGCTATCAACCTGGTTTCCGCTGAAGACACTGCGGCCAGTACCTTTCATTCCCGGCTTAACCTGGGATAACGGCATAATCCTGGAGGCGGCCAGAACAGGCCAGGAGGCGCTCAGAATCAACAGAATTAGAAACAAAAGGCAGGCGGAGAAATTCTTTATTCTATCCGGCAGGCAAGAAAACATGCTCAAGGCCTCGTTCCCGGTCAGGACTTAATGAATTATTCCCAGGGCCCGGCCGCATTTCTCAAAAGCCGCCAGTATCAGACTCAGCTCTTCATCGGTGTGGTTGGCCGAGTAGCTGGTGCGGATCAGGGCCTGGCCGTGGGGAACTGCCGGATGGATGACTGGAGTGGTGAAAATTCCTTCATCCCTCAAGCTCTTCCACATGGCAAAACACTTGTCATCATCGCCAATCATGATCGGAATGATCGGGGTCTGACTGGGACCGGTATTGAAGCCCAGTTTCTGGAAACTCTCTCTCATGTAGTTGGTCACCTGCCACAGCCTTTCTCTTCTTTCTGGCTCGGTTTCTATCACCTCCAGGGCAGCCAGAACCGCGGCCACCGAAGCCGGAGTGGCGGCCGCACTGAAAATCAGCGACCGGGCATGGTGTTTGATGTAGCTGACTACTTTTTTAGTCCCGGCCACAAAGCCGCCGATGGAGACGAAGGATTTGCTGAAGGTGCCCATGATCAGGTCCACCTCGTCCTCCAGACCGAAATGCTCGGCCGTGCCCCGCCCATGCTTGCCCAGGACGCCCAGACCATGGGCATCATCAACCATTATTCTGGCCCTGTACTTTTTGGCCAGCGGAACAATGCCCGGCAGGTCAACGATATCACCTTCCATGCTGAACACGCCGTCTACCACAATCAACTTTCCCTTGTTCTCCGGGATTTCGGACAGAACTCTTTCCAGGTCGGACATATCGTTGTGCTTAAATTTCTTGACTTCGGCTTTGGACAGACGGCAGGCATCGATGATGCTGGCATGGTCCATGCGGTCGGTCAGGACCACGTCATCCTTCCCGGCCAGCGAGGAGATGATGCCGAGGTTGGTCTGGTAACCGGTGGAGAAGGTTACCGTCGCTTCCTTATTCATAAACCGGGCCAGCCTTTCTTCCAGAGTTTCGTGCAGGTCTATGGTCCCGGTCAAGAATCTTGAGCCGCAGGTGGCCACGCCGTAGCGGTCGATAGCTTCCTTGGCAGCCTGCCTGACCTTGGGGTGGTCAATCAAACCGAGGTAGTTGTTGGAGCCG
>DMVN01000221.1 GCA_003476685.1 Acidobacteriota bacterium
GGTGACTTATTCGGTGGCCTCAGCCCGGGCCGATATTTTTACCTCCACCCTGGAAGGCTCTTACCGCCTGATTTCTGAAGCCCTGGTCCGGGGGTTGCGGCTGCTGGGCCTGCCGGCCGAGCTGGCGGCCAGCACTCCACCGGGTTATGCCCGCAGCCACCTGCCCTGCTTTGCTTACCCGGCCCGTAACGAGGTCGAGGTCAGGGGCAAGAAGGTCATAGGCAGCGCCCAGAAACGAAGCGGAAGCTGTTTTCTCCAGCACGGGTCGATACCGCTAATCACCGAGGCTGAGCTGCTATCGGCCATTTCTTATGGCCTGGACTCCAGCCGGAAAGAGGGCCTAACTTCTCTCTCCGACGAACTGGGGCGAGAAATAAGCTATGACCAGGCGGTTGGCTACCTGATTGAGGGTTTCAAACAGCAGTTCCAGACTGACCCGGTGCCGTGCCATTTCAGCCCGGAAGAAATGGAGTTGATCAGGAAAATTGAAGCGGCCCGGTATGCCAGCTGGCAGTGGACGGGGGAGAGGAGAGCCCCTGAAGGGTTTGATTTTTAGGGTGGCGGGTGTTAACATTGAATTGGAATTGAAGGAAGGAGCTGGCCATGAACGAAATAGAAGAATTAATGAAAGTTGAAGTCAACAACCTGCCGCCCCTTCAACCGATGCTCTATGACGACCTGCACCAGAACGTCCTGAAGAATTTACACCTGGAACTGGGCAGCGGACCCGTCCTTTATCTGATTTCGCCTTCTTACTCTGTCCTTAACACCATGCCTACCGAGCCGGTCGTCGATTTCCTGAACAGGAAGGAAAACCTGCTCAATTACCTTAAGGAATACATCATTCAGAACCTGGCTCTCTACACTGTTATCCTGGAAATGAGCAGCTATTTCATCGAACAGAACAATTACCTGGTCCTGGCCAGGTTCCGGGAAAAAACGGGAGACGGCCGGAAATTCGAGCTCAAGTTCTACACCCACCAGCCCAAAGAGCTGCTGAATAATTACAAGGATAAAATCTACATCGGTCGGGATTTCATCGACCTGCTGAATTTCAAACGCAAGTACTGGGGCATCAAGGACTTTATCATTTCCATCAAGGAACAGTACGACCGCCTGCTGGACAAGGCCGAAGCCAGGATTAAGAATCCGCTGGAGTACAGCTCCTTTTTCCAGGAAATCAAAGAATCAGTCAACGAAGCCTACAACGAAAGCCTGCTCATCCTGCAATCCCTGCCGCCCTACCCGGAACTGGACAAGCTCTCGGGCAAAGAACTGATCGACATCAACAGCCAGTACCGCGAAATCACCCATTTCCTGGTGGAGCTGCGAGATGAGGTCGACGAGTTTGAAAACCTGTTGCGTTACAAGAAGGAAGCCGATTTCGTCCGCTACGTGACCAAGTTCAAGAAGGACCTGACCAACCTGATTTCTTACCTGAATATCAAGATCAACGGAGTGCTGGGGTACCGGATTTCAACCTACAAGTTCAAGCACTCCTGAGTCCTCGGCTGCCGGCTATTCTTTTCTCAGGATGTTAATATTCCCGTAACTGGCTTCCAGCTTGATTTCTGGCCGGTCGGAAGCAGACTGGAAGGCCCGGAGCAGGGTGGTACCGTTGCTGATATTTTCGTCGGGGGAAAAGGGTAGCTTCCAGGAGATACGACCTCCACGGCTGCGGGCTTCCAGCCGGGCCGTCTGATTTTCGGGCCAGTAGAAAGTTATGTTCCCGTATTCGGTCGAGGCTACCAGAGGAAAATCAAGGTTGACCGGAGCCAGAGTCAGGCTGGCGTGTTTCAGTTTCAGGTTGAGCTGGCCGCTGAAATCCTCCAGGCTAACCGGTTCGTAGGAAGTTTCAATCTGCAGGCTTTGGCCATTGATTCGCGTCCCCTGGACCCTGGAACTGCGGGCCTTGATAACCAGGTTGCCCTGAAGATCGGCCAGCTTGATTCTTTCGTAGCTGGTTTCCAGGCTCAAATCCCCCCGGGCCACATCAATCTCAACCGGCGAATGGTGACCCCGGACAACGGCCGGGCCGATTTCATTCAAGGAAATCAATTCGTAGCTGCCGGAAATCTCGGCCGGGCCGGCAATTCTCACGGCTTTGATAACCGTGTGCCTGGATTGAATCCTCAGGCTATTCTTGAGGTCAAAAATTTCAAGTTTCTGGTGGGCACAGTCAATGGTGACCGGGCCTTCCACCCGGCTGAGCAGGGCGGAGGAATGCCTGGTCTCCAGCCGGCAGTCGCCGGCCACGTCCAGGATGGAGACTTTTTCGTAGGAATTGCTGACCCGGACAGGGCCGGAGATTTCTATTATATCCACCCTGCCGTGGCTGTTTTCCAGCTCCACCTGACTGACCCCGGCCACCCGCACCAGCCCATGGGAGTTCTTGATTTTGACCCTGGTGCCGGCCGGAACCAGGAGCTTGAAGCTGGTGGTAAAGCGTTTCTGACGAATAGTATTCCGGTTGGTGGTCAGGACCAGACGGTTGTTGTCTCTGGTTGTCAGCAGCCTGATCCGGTCGGCCACCTCCCTGGCTTCGGGTTCACTTTTCCGCCAGACCCTTTTTTCGAAAGTAATGGTTATGTCGGCCCTCTGGCTTCCTTCCACCTGGAGGCTGCCCTGGCCGTTGTTGATTTCCAGAATTTCGGCCGGGGCCTCGGTCAACTGTTCTTCAAAAAGGTAGGATTCACCCCGGAAGGGGAATTCCAGGTCCCAGTCATCAATCTTGAGCTTCAGGTCGTCCAGGTAATGGAGGCCGACGCCCAGGGCTACAATCAGAATCAGAAGCAGGACTTCCTTAGCTCTCATCTTTTTTGTCCCCGGGCAGGATCTCCACTTCGGCCGCGGTAGCCTCGGGTTTTTCGGCCTGGCTCCTGGCTTTAATTCCGTAATATAATTTGGAAGCGCCCCAGAAAATCAGGATGAGCGGCCAGAGCTTAAAAACGGCTCTCCAGGCGTCATAGCCGATGTTTTCCAGCAGGAAAATGGCTCCGATGATGACCAGGATCAGACCCCAGATTAAGTTGTCTCTATGCTTTTTAGACATGGTTTTCCTCCTTATGATTTCTTGCTTGATCTTTTGCCATAAAAATAATCTGCCAGCAGCTTCAGGCCCAGGCCGATCAACGCCAGGGGCCAGTAATCAATCAGCGCGTCGTAGCTGATGACCTCGTAGTTGGCCAGGAGGAACAGCCCACCCAGCAGGATGAGGATTATTCCCCAGGAAATGGAACCTGAGGGCCGGGCAATATCCAGCTCAGCTTCCACCGCAATTCTGGTGCCCTGGGCCCCTTCAGCCGTAGGACTAGCTGCGGCCGATAGCCTCCGGGCTTCGTTGACTGCGTCTATGATCTGGAAAAAGTAAAAGCCAGCCAGCAGCAGTCCCACAAAGGGCTGTCCGCCCCGGGACTGGATGGTTACCAGCCCGGCGAAGATGATGATGTACATTATGCCCTTGAGGTAACTGCCGTTGTAAATGGCTCCGGTTCCCGGGAAAATGGCCGAAAAAATGCCGGCCAGGACCGGGGACTTAGCGGGTTTGGTTTCGATCTTAATTTTTTCTTCCAACTTAAACCTCCATTTATTTTTTGTCTTGTTTAATGTTTACAGCTTCCAGGGAAGCCATAAAGTTTTCACGGTAACCATCAAGTTTATCTTTCAGGACTCCGGCTTTGACCAGAGTTTTCTGGGCTNNTTATCTTTCAGAACTCCGGCTTTGACCAGGGTCTTCTGGGCCAGGCTGTAGCTGCGCCGTAGCTCCAGGGCGGCCGACTTTTTCAGGCTCCGGCCGGGAGTGGTGAAAGACAGCAGAGAAAAAACCACCAGGACCACAGTCAGGGAGGCCAGGACCGGCTGAAAAGCCGGGCTTAACCAGAATTTCCAGCCTGAAAATCTGGTCTTCTGGCCGGCTCTGATAGCGGCTGCAGTCTCCGGGATAAGGTAGAGCTTCTGGAGCAGTGCGGCCGGTGGTTCCACTTCGGGCAGCCTGGACCATTCCGGTTCCAGGGAGCGGGTGGCTTCCAGCAACCTGGAGCAATCGGGGCAGAGCTTCAGATGAGCTTCAAGTTCAGCCCTGGTCCCGGGCTGGAGTTCAGCCTCCAGGTAGGCCGAGAAAAGAAGACGGACTTGCTGGCAGTTCATACCTGGCCTCCACTTTTTTCCAAAATGGCCTGAGCGACCTGAATCCGGCCCCGGTTGACCCGGCTTTTGACCGTGCCCAGGGGGAGCTTCATCTTTTGAGCAATTTCTTCGTAGCTGAAGCCTTCTATTTCCCGGAGCACCAGGACAGTCCTTAATTCCGGGGACAACTGGAGCAAAGCTTCTCTGACCAGGGCGGCTTTCTCCTGGCTCAAGTACCTGGTTTCGGGCTCATCGGCTTCGGCGGCGGCGGGTTTAACCTCTTCCAGGTCGGTGCGTT
>DMVN01000083.1 GCA_003476685.1 Acidobacteriota bacterium
GCTGACCGGCCTGCCCAACCGGCGCATGCTGGAAGTGGTCCTGCCGCGGTTGATAGAAGAAACCGGGCTGGGAAAAACCAGCGCCCTGTTTTTCATCGACCTGGACAATTTCAAGCTGGTCAACGACCATTTTGGCCACCACGTGGGCGACAGCCTGCTGGTGGAGCTGGGGCGGATCATCCAGAAACAACTCCGTTCCAGTGATAAATTGATAAGGCTGGGCGGGGATGAGTTCGCCATACTTCTGGATGGCATCCAGAAGAAGGAGGCCGAAGCCATTGCCGGCCGGCTGCTGGAGAGCGTGGCCAACTATCGTTTTGTCACCCCTCAACAATCCTTCAACCTCTATCTCAGCATCGGGGTGGCCCTGATCACCGACCGGGTGGACCAGGAAATCATCATGTCCAAGGCCGATACCGCCATGTACCAGGCCAAGGAACGCGGCGGTAACCAGTTTGTCCTGTATGACTGATTATGGTCGGAGCTCATTTTTCTGACCCTCTCCACTGACTTTTTCCTCCTGTTTTGAATTTCAGTTTTGTAATACAATAACGGCGGAAGGCAGGAGCCAGAAATGGGCAATAAGAAAGATATTCTCTTCATTCTGCTAACCATTACCGCGCTGATTTTGCTTTCAGTTCCGGGGCAGGGGGCCAGCCTTAATATCAGACCCGGTATCAAGCTGGGAGGCGGCCTGTCCGATAACTTCGGGGCTGATACTTTCGGCCAGTCCCAACAGCCATCTTTTATGGTTGGCCTTTTTGTCGACCTGGACATAACCAGCTGCCTGGAGACAGCCGTTGAGCTGAACTTTGTCCGCCGCGGTTCGCTCTACCAGCTGGAAAGCAACGGATTGGTATACCGGGAAAGGTACCTGCTGGATTATCTGGAGATGCCACTCCTGTTGAAGTTTTATTTTTTAAGGGGACGAAAACCGGAACTTTATATCTACGGCGGGCCGGCGGTGGCCCTGAACCTCAGGGCCCGGTTGAAGGTCACTTTTGACGACCTGGAAGAATCGGTGGCTGTTGACAATCTTCAGGGGACAGATTTGCTGGCTCAGGCTGGAGCTGGTGCCACCCTGGCCCTGGGCCCAGGGCGCTGTTTGCTGGAGCTGCGTTACAGCCACGGGCTTAAGACCATCGCCACCGAGCCCGAAGCCGAAGTCAGGAATAAAAGCCTGGTAATCCTGGCCGGCTTCAGGTTTTAGTCTGCCGGGTCATTTTGCTGCCAGCCCGGGCCGCCGCCGCTGGAATTCAATCCTGATTCTGTTCTGCACCTCTTCTTCTATGACATCAACATCAAAACTCAAACCGGCCAGGTACCGGGCATGTGCTTTGAGGTAGGTCAGTCCCTGCCGGCAGAGAAAATCCAGCCAGGGTCCGGTGGCGGTTTCGTCCATGACTTCGGGAGTTTCTTCCACCAGGGTCATCTGGCTTCTCTGGTTCAGGCGGTTTTCGCTGCTGGCTTGCCGTCTGGCAAAGATATTCAGACCGTCATAAATTTCGAGCGGTGAGACAAATGGTGACCAGCGCCTGGCCCAGCGGTCATAGCGGGCGTAGAATTTTTCGTTGGAGCTCAGGATTTCGGGAGAAGAATTCATCTCCTCTATCAGGATTTTCTTCAGGGCTTCGGCCGCTTCCCGGTATGGCCGGTAGATGTTAAGGCTCAACTGGCGGTAGTAGGTGAACCAGCCTTTGGGAATCCAGTAATCGCGAAACAGAAAGGGCGAATAGCCAGAAAACAGCTGGACCCATTCGTGGGACGGGTAGCCATGAAGATTAAGATATATATCAGGCTGCCACTCGGCGGTCAGCCTGGAGCGGACCCGGGCTTCGGGCAGCAGGGGCTGGCTGAGGCCAACCTGGTAGCCAATCTCCACCCCCAGGGCACTGTATCTTCCAGCATGCAGGCTGTGGAAGGGTTCGTTTTTCCAGAGGTCAAGAGCCAGGGCCGCCCCGTCCGGGTTTTCCATGGGTTGAATCACCACCGAGAGTTTCTTGAGAAATGGCCGATAATCATTATCCGTGGCCAGGAGTTCGGCCAACTTCAGGGAATAATTGGTGGAGGAGACCTCGTTGGCGTGCTGGCGGGCGGTCAGGTGCAGGCTGGGTTTGAAGGTAGTGAGCCGCGGCTGGGAAATGTACCGGCCCTCGGGTAAGAAAACTTCAACCACCGGCACCGGTCGCCCTTCGAAGGAGTAACCGCCGGTGTAGCTCCTGATAACCGGGTAACGGGCCAGGTTTTCAGTTATTGTCAGGCAATCTTCCGGCCCGATAATCCGGTCGGTGGGAACGGTAACCGCTTCCTCCTTCATCCTGGGGGCTGCGACCGGCCTGTCCGCAGGAAAAAGGGAGATGATTTTTTCCAGGCTTTGTTCCTGGTACTGAATTTTAAGTTTCAGGCTGTCCAAACCGGGCAGGCTGAAAAACTGACGGTTGACCCCGGCCAGGCGCAGCTCCTGAAAAGTTTCCAGCAGGGAGCAGACCAGAGTGTAATCTGCTTCTTTTTCCAGTTGCAGGTTCAGGCCGGCTGACTGCAGCCGGTCCCGGCTGGAATCATACATAATTTCATCAAGCCTCAGGCTCTTCGGTTTAATCCGGTTGAATTCGTAGGTTTTCTGGGCCGGGGGCTGACCCGGAAGCTTCCAGCTCAGAACCATTTTTGGCTGGCGGGCCTGAAAGTCTTCCAGGGCAAAGCTCACCCGAGGGGCCAGGCCTTCGCTGGAAGGATGGATGACCGGCATGACGTTGCCGGGAGCGGAGGAGCGTGAGGCGTCGGCCGGAAGCCCAAGGTCTTCCTCCGACCAGCCGGTTATGGCCCGGAGAAAATCCAGGGTGTCAAAATAGATTTCGTCATGCAACGCTTCCAGGGAACTGATGATTTCTTCGTCCAATCCCAGCCGGTAATCGGGTTCGCTCAGCCACAGCTCGACCAGCAGGCGCTTAAAATAGGGCTGTTTGGAGAAGGTGGGCTCGTGTCCCGTCTTTTTAAGAACGAACTCCTGCAGAGGCTTAAGAATTTCAGCCTGGTAGAAATCCCAGAATCTTTCCGGGTCGGTGGCCACCGCGGTCTCGACCAGCACCCGGTCGCCCTGGCTCACCCGGCACCAGCCGGTGGTGATGGTCACCAGGCCCCAGTCCGGCCAAATCTGGAGGTAGGGAATATCCCTGGTCCGGGGAGAAAAGCTGTCTTCTAACAAGAGGTTATTCCCTGAATCAAAGGCCTGGACTTCATAGATTTCACCCGTAGCCGGCTTTTTTTCGAACTGGATGTTTCCGACCGGAAGGCCCAGCCCGGCGGTCAGGATTTCATCAACCGGGTAGAGCTCCTGCAGCCAGCGGTTGGGGTCGGCGTAGAATCTTTTCGTCCTGGCGCTGGGCAGGTCCTGAGTTTCAGCAAACCTGATTAATATTCTCCCGACCGGTTTATTTTTAAGCCGGGGCAGGATTTTCTCGGTCAACCAGAAGAAACCAGGCTTATAGGCCGACAGGACTTCTACCTCACCCTTAAGCTGCCGGCTGCGAAGCAGGTCTTCAATCTGCTGCTGGAGCTTCTGCCGAACGGCCGGGGATTCACTGAGCCCGAGATTGATGTTGACCCCGGCGCGGTTATCAACAGAAGCCAGTGCCTTTTCCACCAGTTTCAGGGCCTCGTCTCCTTCCCATTCCCACTGTTTAGCCCCACTCAGAACTGGCGCCGGCTGGTTCATGGAAGTTACAGTCAGCTTGAGCCCCGGTCCGGGGAGTTCCTGCCTGATAAGATTTTCCAGGCCGGCCTGATAACCAGGATTTTCTTCAGGCAGGACCGCAGTCAGTTCGAGGCTTTCTGGTCGCTGACCGCTCAATTTTTTCAATTCTTCAGCCAGCCTGTGGCGGAAGTAACTCTCAGCTGCGCCATTTTTTCCTTCGAGGAATCTTTCCACTTCTTCTTTCACCAGAGATATCTCAGGTTCTCCCTTTTTATACTCGGTAAGGTAGGGAAATCTGCGGCCCAGGTAATCGAGGGTTTTATCCAGGGCGGCGGGGGAAGAAGCGGTGATGAACAGGGAATCGGAAGAGCCCGGAGCTACCGGCAGTATTTTGATTAATCCCTGTCCAGGAGCCAGCTCTGGAACTGTCAATTTGCCCTTTCGGCGGAGTTCTTCGGTCAGGCTGTTCTGGCCCAGTATAATTGGGGCCACCAGAGCCCTGGGGCTTTCTATTTCTTTATCCAGATAAACCAGGGGGAAGGTCCCGCCGGCTGTCCCCAGCACCAGCCGGGTGGTTAACTGCGACAGGTGGCGGCAGCTAAAATCAGAAGGAATGATGACCGTCGTTTCCAGGCCATCGGCGATTCCGTCCCCATTCCGGTCGGCATAAAAACCTTTAGTGGAAAACATTTCAGTCAGGTCAAACTGCCTGGGTTTTTCCGGGACTCTCGGGATTTCTTTAAAGGCCGGGGTCAGCAGCCTCCTGGAAGAGCCGGGTCTGGGCAGGCTCAGCTGCTCGGATTTTTGAGGCGACTGCAGAAGAAAGTCCAGGCTGGCCAGAGCCGGGTAGGACAGAACGCCGGTCTGCAGTCCGTGGTGGCGGTCGTCGGCCAGGCGGCGCAGGGCGGCGGCTGCCTTTTCCAGGTCGGCGGCTTGCTTAAAATTCAAGCTCAGGGTGAGAGAACTGATTTCACCGGCGGCCTCAAAATTCAGAGAATTAAGGCCGGGCGGGAGGTTCTTGACCTCAGGAAAGTTATAGAGCAGCCTGGTCACAGTCAAACTTTCGGCCGGGGCCTGGGCCTGCTGCAAAAATTGCTTGAGGTCATTCGCCAGCTTTTCGTAGGTATAACCCGATTCCCGGCCCCAGATTTCCCAGAAATAGGGCCAGCGCAGGAAAAAAGCCCGCCCCGTCCGGAGCAGGACTTCAGGGGAACCGGCCAGGATAATAATTCCCTGACGGCCCTGATGCTGGAAAACAGCCACCAGTCCCTGGTTGGCTTTCAGCCCGGCTAAATCAATTTTTTCTTCTTTAGTTATTTTTTGGCTGAGTTTCAGCCGCGAGCCTATCAACACCGGGTTTTTCAGGCTGGCCAGATTCCTTATTTCGGATTCACGACGCACCAGGTCAAAGCTCAGGGCCAGGCTTTCCAGGTTAACCCTGGCAGCCAGGTCTGAAGCCAGGGCCAGTTCCTCGGCCAGTGGTTCATCGGGAATGATGATGGCCAGCTCCAGGCTATCGGTCCAGCCGTCTCCGTCTTTATCCAGCAGGATGGTTCCCGGTCGGTAGAGATTGCCGGGATGGAGCTCCTGGGCGGTGACCGGTCCGGCCAGCAGCCAGATGAAACTTATGGTCATAACGAAAAGGGAAAGCTTTTTTATCATTTTAAGCCTCTCCGTCCTGAATTTTACCACGTGGGCCGCGGCAGCCATAGAAAAATTTCTGCCGCCAGCAGCAGCCCGGCCTGACCTCTTCGGGTGGGTTTGAATTTTCGTTTGTATTCTGCTCTTTAAGTGGGGATAATATTTTCAGGCAACTCTGAGGTGATTATGGTGTCAAGCCGACTAATAATTATTGATGATTGAACTCAGGTGGGAAAATTGCTTCAGTTCCAGCCAGGAGGTCTCATGAAAAAGAGCGTCTTTTTATTCCTGATAATTTTTTTTCTGTCAGGTTCCTGGACCGGAAGCTGGCTTGAAGGCCAGGGCCGGCCTCTGACTGGTATCTCTCTGACCTCGCCCGATAACCGTCTTGAAGTTAAAATAGAGCTGAGGGAGCAGATTTCTTACTCTGTCTATTTTAACGGCCGGCAAATTCTGGCCCCCTCGCCCATCTCCCTGACCATCAATGATAACGTGGTTCTGGGCAGAAGACCGGTGCTGGAAAATGCCGCCAGGACCAGAGGTGATGAAACCATCAACCCCCCGGTCAGAGAAAAGAGGGCCGTGGTCAAAGATAGGTACAACCAGGTTAACCTCAAGTTCCGGGGAAATTTCGGAGTAATTTTCAGGGCCTATGATGACGGGGTGGCCTACCGTTTTTATACCGGTTACCGGGTGCCGATCAAGGTGCGCTCGGAGCAGGCGACCTTCAACTTTCCTGAAAACTATTCGGTTTACTTTCCTTTTACCAGGAGCTTCCATACTTCCTTTGAAAGTAATTATAGCTATCTGCCGTTGAAAGAAATCGGTCAGCAGAGGTTTGGCTTTACTCCGGTGGTGGTGGAGATACCGGACGGCCCCAAGGTGGCCATAACCGATGTTGACGTGGATGATTATCCCGGTATGTTTCTGACCGGGTCCGACCAGAGTGTCCCCGGGCTGGTGGGTAAGTTTGCTCCTTATCCGCTTGAGGAAAAGCTGCGGGAGAAAAGCGACCGGGAGCTGGAAGTGGTTAAAGAAGCCGATTACATCGCCGAGACCAGGGGCGGTCGCCAGTATCCCTGGAGGCTGATAGTCGTGGCGGACAGGGATGCCAACTTTATCACCACCGACATCGTCTACCGGCTGGCCCCGCCGCTGGAAATCAAGGATACATCCTGGATTAAACCGGGCAAGGTGGCCTGGGACTGGTGGAATGCCAATAATATTTACGGCGTTGATTTCAAAGCCGGCCTGAATACCGATACTTATAAATATTATATTGACTTTGCCTCAAAGTACGGAATCGAATACATCATCCTGGATGAAGGCTGGTCTGACCCGGCCGACCTGTTTAAGGTAAATCCAGCCATCAACCTGGAAGAACTGGTCCGTTACGGCCAGCAGAAAAATGTCGGCCTGATTCTGTGGTGTGTCTGGCTGACCCTCGACCGCCAGCTGGAGCGGGCGCTGGATTATTTCCAGAGGATAGGAATAAAGGGCATCAAGGTAGATTTCATGGACCGTGACGACCAGAAGATGGTTAATTTCTACC
>DMVN01000039.1 GCA_003476685.1 Acidobacteriota bacterium
CAGTCGGCCTGGTGTTTTTCCACGGCCTGCTGTAGTTCTTTCTCGGCAATGTACTGGATGGTGGAGTCGAGGCTCAGGTAGATATCCTGGCCGGGCTTAGTTTCTTTGATGGTCTCAATAAAGAATTCCCTTTTGCGGGCATCCTTCATGATCAGCTGCTGGCCCTCTTCTCCCCGGAGCAGGGAGTTGTAGAAGTATTCCACACCGGCCAGTCCATAATCGTCGATGTTTACTCCACCTAACACATGGGCGGCCAGCGTTCCCTGGGGATAAAACCTCCTGTTTTCTTGAAGCAGATAAATGCCGGGCAATTTCAGCTTCAGGATTTTTTCGCCCAGTTCAAGCGGTATTTTTCTTTTTATCCAGGTAAACCTTTTTCGCTTTTCTATGGAGTTGATGATTTTCCTGATTTCGCTGTCTTTTAGCTCCAGCAGGTTTTGTATCTGGTAAATACCCCTGACCTGCCGGTCGAGGCTTTCCCCCTTGAGCGGGGAGAAGAAGACCGAGGCCGCCGGCAGGCTGCGGGCCAGGATTTTTCCGTTCCGGTCGAAGATGGTACCCCTGGTGGGCAGGACGGTGATCAGGTCCTGGGTCTGTTCCACCACCTCGGCTTTCAGTTTCTTGTGTTCCAGGACCTGGAGTTCGAGCAAGCGGAGGCTGATAACCATGAACCAGAACAGCACCCCGACCACGATAAATTTGACTTTCTTCCGGTGGGCCAGCGAAAAGGGTGAACTGTCCTGCAGAATGAGCTTCATTTAACCACCTGGTTTTCAAAAATTATCTGCTCCGGTTTCGGGTCCTGGAGCTGCAATTCGTTCCGGGCTACCCGGTCAATTCTTTCCAGCGACAGCAGGGCCTCCTTGCGGGTCTCCAGCCTCTTTATTTCCTCCTTCAGGTTGTCTACTTTCATTTCCAGCTCGTGAATTCGGTAGCCGAGACGGATGGATTCGCTCTGGTACCAGATGTAAAAGGTCAGGTTGCCCAGAAACAGGATGGCCAGGACCGCGCTGAGGACCAGCTGCTTCCAGGTAAATTTCTTTCTGACCATGCTCATACTCTCTCCGCTGCCCGCAGCTTGGCTGAGTGGCTGCGGGAATTAACCTCAATCTCTTCTGGCGTTGGCCTAACCGGCTTTCGGGTCAGAATCCTGACCACCGGTTGTCCTTCCTGGCCGGAGGCCAGCCGCTGGAATGCCTTTTTCACCAGGCGGTCTTCCAGAGAGTGAAAGGAAATAACCACCAGCCTGGTTCCAGACGGGCATTGCCCGGCCAGCCGCTCCAGGAAAGTATCCAGGCCCTTCAGTTCCTGGTTGACTTCTATCCGCAGGGCCTGGAAGACCCTGGCCGCCGGATGCAGGCGATTTTTTTGCGGCACCCAGCGGTAAACTTCTTCCACCAGTTTTTTCAGGTCGGTGGTGGTCTTCAGCAACCCCAGTTTGCGCTGGGTTGCGATTTTCCGGGCCAGCTGCCGGGTATGATGCAGTTCACCATATTTCTTGAAGACCTCGGCCAGGCGGCCTTCAGGATAGGTCATCAGTATTTTTTCAGCTGTGGTCTTCTGTCTGGTATCTATTCTCATGTCCAGCGGCCCTTCCAGGTTGAAACTGAAACCGCGTTCCGGATTATCGAGCTGAAAGGAAGAAATGCCCAGGTCGACCAGAACTCCCCTGACTTCGCCCCAGGGTACCAGGTCCTGGAAGTCGAGCATCTCCCTGAAGTCAACCTGGAACAGCTTGACCCGGTCCTTATACCTGGCCAGCCTTTCCGCCGCAGCCTGGAGCGACAGCTCGTCCAGGTCCAGCCCGATAATCCTGGCTCCGGGATTTCTCCTCAAAATCTCCAGAGCGTGTCCCCCTAAACCTATGGTGCAATCTATGTAGACCCCGGCCCGCGAGGCCTGTAAATAAGCCAGTGTTTCTTCAACCAGCACTGGCCTGTGCCCGTAATCTTTCATTCAGTCTTTCCTCGGGGGACAAGACGGGCAATGTTTTCAAAATCCTCCTCGCTCAGGGGCCTCTTTTCAATGACCGATTCCAGAACTTCCTTGTTCCAGATTTCCAGGTGGTTGTTTAAGCCTATTACCTCCACTTCGCCGTTGAGCCTGGCCTTTTCTCGCAGGCTCTGGCTGATCAACACCCGGCCTTTGGCGTCGATCTGGTGATGACTGCCCTTCAGATTGACCCGCAGCAGAAAGCGCCTGACATCCGGCCGCAGGTTCAGGGCTCCTTCGTTAGCCACGCTGGTCATCTGTTCCCAGACGGCCAGCGGGTAGATCTGCACGGCCTCGTCGGTTAATGAAGTTATGAAGACGTCCTGACCGTAAGATTGTTCAATGATGTCACGGAATTTTTCGGGAATTTTCAGCCGGCCGCTGCGGTCGAGCCGGGCGGTGTAACTTCCGATCAGCAAGGTGTTGGTCGCCACTTTTCCCATTTTGTCCCGTTTTATCCCATTTTGAGTTAAATATAAGAAAGAAAAACTTAAAAGTCAAGAAAAAAATCCCAGCAAAATAAAATATTTTTACAGGCTTATAACAGGGGAGAAGAATGAATCAGGAAAGGCTCAGTCGCTCGGTCGCGAGGGAGAGTATTCTTCCAGCAATTGTCGGGCTTTTTCCAGGTCCTTGGCCATCACCATAATTATGGTTTCGCCGAGTCCGTCCATGGTGAAAGGATAGATGGAATGAACGACCTGGCCTTTGAGCAAGCAGGCGATGCCGTTGGTTCCCAGGAAACTCTTGATGACTTCGGCTTCGGCCAGGCTCCAGACCCTGGTCAGTTCGGCCAGGGGTTCTTCCTGTTGGGGCAAACTTCCAGAACCGGCCGGCCTCTCTTCCGATCTTTCTGGTTCAGCCCTGGGCGGATGTTTCTCCCGCCAGCTGAAATAATCATCAAGTATCTGACGGTGGTCAAAGGCCAGGGGAAAATTAATCTCTTCTCTCGGGAAAACACCCGCCTTCCGGGCATCGTCGGCAGCTTCCGGCCAGCCTGAGGCCCGGGCGATAAAAACCGTGGAGATCGTGTGACGCCTCGGGTCTCTGGAAGGGTCGGAATAGGTGTGGAATTGCCGCAGGAGCTCCACCTCAAGCGAAGTTTCTTCCCTGGCTTCCCGGATGGCGGCCTGTTCCAGGGTCTCGCCGTAATCAACAAATCCACCCGGGAGAGCCCAGCCGTATGGCGGATTCTTCCGTTCGATAAGAACTATGCCGGTCCGGCCGTCGGGTAATTTGATTTCGATTATGACATCAACGGCAGGAACAGGGTGCTTTCTTTCGCTCATGGTGAATTCTACTCGCTACCATACCGCCAGACGGAGTAAAAGTCAATCCGACAGGACAAACTTCTTTTCCAGTTGCTTGAGCTTTTCCACCACCCCGCCGTACTCCAGCTCGGAATAGGGCAGCATGGAAGGACCGCAGAAACCCTGGCGCCTGATTTCTGTGGCCTTCTGGGCTATCTGGGCCCGGATGGCATCCCAGTAGGGGTGGTCAAAAACATCGGCCGGTTCCGACAGGCGTCCTTCCTTGACAGAAAAAGCGGCCCCGGTTACCACCGGCGGACCGTCGAAATAAGAAACAGTGGCGTTAAGCGGGCAGGGCATCAACGGGCCAATATGGCTGCCCCGCATGAAGCCGGCTACGTAGTGCCCGATGTTGAAAGGAGCCAGGACTTCGCCGGTGGCCGGGAATTCTCCCTGCACCCGGACTATGGCCACCGGGTCATCCTTTCCGGTATACTTGCCGGCAATGTTATGCAACCTCTGGGTGGAAATGGCTACCGCCTGGTTACCAGTGCTGCGGGACCAGATGCTTTCGATGACGTATTTTTCGGTGTCGCGGAGCAGAGCAGCGATATCGTACAGCTCTTCCGGGGCTACCAGTTCAATGACTTTATTTTTCTCAGTGTAGCTGACATCTATAATCCTGAATTTATAACCCTGGCTCATCTTGGGGCTCAGGATCAAGCCGGAGCAGTACATCGGGTCGGCGAAG
>DMVN01000042.1 GCA_003476685.1 Acidobacteriota bacterium
GACCGTCGTCCACAGGTTCGGACCGAATTTCAGCCTGCTGCTGGGCGATTTTTTCTTCATTCGCTCCATCGCCCGGACCCTCTCCTCCGAAGACCCCAAGATCCCCCAAACGCTGGCCGCCACCGCCCAGGAAATGATTGAGGGAGAGATGGAAGAACTGGAGGAGAGTTATAACTTCAGCCTGACACCGAGCCGCTACCTGAAGATAATTGAAAAAAAGACAGCCAGCCTTTTCCGGACCACCTGCCGGCTGGGCTGCCGTCTGGGACGGGCCAGGAGAAAAGATGAGGCCGCCCTGGCAGAATACGGGCTAAACCTGGGACTGGCTTTCCAGGTGATAGACGACCTGCTGGACCTGGTCGGCCAGCCCGCAGAAACCGGCAAGCCCGTCTTTTCCGACCTCAGGGAAGGCCGGGTAACCCTGCCTTTAATCTTGGCTCTGAGGCACCAGGAGCCAGCTGCCCGAAGAGAATTAAAACGCCGGCTGGAAAGAATCAGCCGCGACCAGGACCGGGCCAGTATTTCCTGCCTCCTGGCCATGATGGAAAGGTCGGGTGCTTTCCGCTTAACCTTCGAGCAGGCCCAGGCCCTGGCCGGGAAAGCCCGGCAGGCAGCCCTGACCTTGAAGCCATCCCTCCACCGCCAGTCGCTGCTGCAGCTGGTGGATTTTGTCCTGTGGAGAAAAAGATAGCCGGGAAGAAAAACATGATAGAAATTGAAGTCAAGCTAAGAATCTCCAGCCTGAAAGAAACCAGGCAGAAATTGCTGGAGCTGGGTTGCCGGATTGACCGGGACTGGTACCGCGAATGGAATGCCCTTTATGATTTCGCCGACGGCCGCCTGGAGAAAAGCCAGCAGGCCCTGCGCCTCAGGCGGATCGGCCGGAAAGCCTTTTTAACCTATAAGGGTCAGCCTCTGAAATCCCGGTCCTTTAAGGTCAGGGAAGAATACGAAAGCGAAGTCAAGAATTTTAGGCATTTCAAGAAGATCCTGCAGAAACTCGGCTTAAAGCCGGCCTTTGAATACCGCAAGAAGCGCATGCTGCTGCGGAAAGACCGGGTGAAAATCTGCCTGGATGAGACCGAGGTAGGAAATTTCCTGGAGCTCGAGGGTAAGAGAAGCGATATAGTCAAGCTGGCCCGGCAGCTGGGCTTCTCCCGGAAGGATTTTATCAAGCTGGATTATGTGCAGATGATAAAAGAAAAGAGGCAGCGAGACTACTTATCCTCTTCCTCAAAGCCGCCTTCTTCCTCTTCTTCCACTTCCAATTCTTCCAGTTCTTCTTCCAGCTCCTCTTCCAGTTCCTCCTCCAGCTCTTCTCCTTCCTGACCTTCGTACTCAGACTCAACCTCGGATTCGCCGGCAGCTAAAGGCAGGGCTTCGGTCAGCAACACCTCTTCCTCTTCCATCCCTTCCTCTCTCTTGAAGGGCAGGATTTCATACTGGACGGCCCCGGACTTAATTTCTTCCTGGGCGACGCGGATGGGATTGCGGTGTCTGGATTTAATCTTGGGGTGGGCGCCCTTGAGGAGCTGCTTGGCTCTCTGGGCGGCAACTATGATAAAACGAAACTTGCTGTCAAAGGTATTTTCTTTCAAAGGCGGTTATCTCCTTTTCAGATATCTGGTGAAAATGGACTATAAGAATAGCAGATTTGACCTGAAATATCAAGGCAGGGCAGCGGCTTGATGGCCGCCGAAGCGCCTGTTCCAGCAAGCAGATGGGCTTTCGTCCTGTTGACGGGCGGATAGCCTTCCCGGCTTCCCCGACAACTTGATTACCGGGCTTCAATTGGAGCAAAATTTCTGATTGACACCCGGCAGCGGCTGTGTTAAAGAAAGAAACGTTATTTTTGAAAACTGGTTGCCTTTGGAAAATAAATATACTCAATAAGACAGGAGCACCCGGCATGGAACTTTTCCTTAAGAATCTGGCTGGCTGGCTGGACAAGACTGCTTCCAACGTCTGGACCATCATGGTGCCCATCCTCTTCGGCGTGGGCCTGCTTTTAACCATCAGGATTGGCTTCATTCAATTCAGGAAGCTGGGGACAGCCTTCAGAGTGATGTTCAGCCGCTCTTCGAGAAAGGCTGGCGGCGAGGGAGACGTTTCGCCTTTTGCCGCGGTCTCCACTGCTCTGGCTGCTACTGTAGGAAATGGAAACATTGCTGGAGTGGCCACTGCCCTTTACTGGGGTGGGCCGGGAGCTATTTTCTGGATGTGGGTCTGCGGCTTCCTGGGCATGGGCACCAAGTTTTCCGAGGCTTTCCTGGGCGTTCTTTACCGGGAAAAACATCCTGACGGCACCATCGCCGGCGGGCCGATGTACTACATCAAGAACGGTCTGAACAAGACCAACTTTGCCGTCTTCCTGGCCGGTTTCTTTGCTGTTTGCGGGGCTTTTGCTTCGCTCTTCGGCACCGGCAACATGATGCAGAGCAACCAGATGTCCCTGGCCTTCAAGACCCAGTTCGGCATTTCCCCGGTGCTGACCGGAGCGGTTATTACCTTTTTTGTTGGACTGGTGGTAATTGGCGGGATCAAAAGAATAGGGGCAGTAGCCGAAAGGCTGGTCCCGGCCATGATTGTTCTTTATCTCGGAGCCGGAATCATAGTTCTCGTTGATAATATCGGGGCTTTGCCTAAAGCCTTTATCCTGATTTTTGAATATGCCTTCACTCCGGCTGCCGCCATGGGCGGTTTTCTCGGAGCCAGCATTAAAAATGCCATTCAGTTCGGAGCCAGGCGCGGCATCC
>DMVN01000060.1 GCA_003476685.1 Acidobacteriota bacterium
CAGGAGCCTGCCTTACGACCGGAGCCGGACGACCATGTCCGGCTTCAGGATGTGCCCTGATTGCCAGCAGGAATACCAGAACCCGCTCGACCGTCGCTATCACGCCCAGCCTATTGCCTGCCCGCGTTGCGGTCCGCAGCTGCAGCTCTTAAATGCCAGGAACGGTCAGAGAGTGGCCGGAGGCCTGGAGAAAGCTGTCAGCCTGATCAGACAGGGTCGGATTCTAGCCATCAAGGGGTTGGGCGGTTTTCATCTGGTGTGTGAGGCCACCAACCTGGCAGCCGTCAGGCGCTTGAGGAAAATCAAGAAGAGGCAGACCAAGCCCCTGGCCCTGATGGCCAGGGACCTGAGCACCATAAGAAAATACGCCCGGGTTGGAGCCGCGGAAAAGCGCTGGCTGACCTCTCCTTTCCGGCCGATTGTTCTTCTCCGGAAGAATCAAGAGTTGCCGGAGATAGCTCCTTTTATCGAGACTATAGGTTTCATGCTGCCGTATACTCCCCTCCATCACCTGCTGCTCCAGAAGCTACCCCTAATCGTGGCTACCAGCTCCAACCGGAAAGATGCCCCCATCATCAAGGATGACAACCAGATTGGACCGGAGCTCTGCGATTACATCCTGACCCATGACCGGGAAATTGCCATAAGGGCTGATGACTCGGTGATGAAAGTGGTCGGGGGGAAGCCGGTCTTCCTCCGCCGGGCACGGGGCTTCGTTCCCTTTCCCCAACCAGTTCCGGCCAGCCTGCGGCTCCCGGTTCAGGTGCTGGCTGTGGGCGGAGAGCTCAAGAATACCATTTCCATATACAAGAATGGCTACGTGGTGACCTCTCAATTCCTGGGTGACCTGGATGATTACGAGAACTCCCGCTATTTCGAAGAAACGCTGGCCCACCTTAAAAAACTCTTCAGCTTCGAACCCGCTGTGGTGGTCAGCGACCTACACCCGGGTTTCTGGAGCACGCGCCTGGCCCACAGCCTAAAAATACCGCATTTCCGGGTGCAGCATCATTTCGCCCACAGCCTGGCTCCGCTTATTGAACATCAGCTACCTCCCGGCCAGAAATTCCTCGGGGTCAGCTTCGATGGCTTCGGCTACGGAGACGACGGGCAGGCCTGGGGAGGTGAATTCCTGCTGGCTGATTACGATAGTTATTCCAGGCTGGCCCACCTCGACTACCTGGAACTGGCCGGGGGTGATGCCGCGGCCAGAGAACCCTGGAGAATGGCCGTAGCCTACCTGCGCCGGGCCTTCGGACCGGACTTTCCCCGGATTAAATCCTTGAAACTCATCCCGCCTTCAAAGCTGGAAGCTGTACTCAAGATGATGGACAGGAAAATAAACTGCCCCTGGACCTCGAGCGTTGGCCGTCTGTTCGACGCCGTGGCTTTTATCTGTGGCCTGGCTCCAGCCCGGGTGGAATACGAAGCTGAGGCCCCCTCACGCCTGGAAGCAGCGGCAGCCAAAGTTTCCCGCCGCCAGGCCGGTCACTACCCTTTCTTGCTTATGACAGACCAAAAACCTTATCGGGTTGACTTCAGCCCGGCCATCAGGCAGATGGTTTACGACCTGGGGAAAAAAATCAGGCCGGAACTGGTAGCCTGGAAATTTCACCTGACCCTGGTCCAGGTCATTCTGCAGCTGGCCTGGCTGGCCCGGAAAGAAGTGGGAATTTCCAGAGTCGTCCTGACGGGTGGCGTCTTTCTGAATCGGATTTTAACCGAAAATACTGAAAAAACCCTGAGAAAAAACGGCTTTGAAGTCCTGAGACCTGTTTATTATTCTCCGGGCGATGAATCCCTGTCGCTGGGTCAGATTGCTTATGCCCTGAACAGGCTGAAGTCCGGAACCGCTAATCATTGAGAGCTGGCCTAAAACCAGCTCATTTATTTCAACGAAATTCTCTTTTTGCTCTTCTCCAGCCTGAAACCCGGTTGACCGAAAAAGTAAATGGCGGCATTAATCAGCAGGGCCAGGATAAAACCCGAAAGGGCCGCCAGGATGAAACCCAAAACTCCGCCCAGCAGGCTGAA
This sequence comes from Acidobacteriota bacterium, assembly GCA_003476685.1. Classification (GTDB taxonomy): domain Bacteria; phylum Acidobacteriota; class Aminicenantia; order Aminicenantales; family Saccharicenantaceae; genus Saccharicenans. Next base: position 2,035 of record DMVN01000060.1, read on the forward strand.
GACCAGCCCCCCGACCAGCTTGCCCTGCATATCCTTTAAGAAAGCTGGCAGGCTGGCCACAAAAACCGGGAAAAATTCAGTCGAGCCCAGGAGCAAACCGAACAGGACTCCCAGGAAGATACCCAGGCCGCCAGAAAACAACATAAAAGTCACCTGGTCAACGGAAGTCAAGTAGGTCCAGCTGGCCTCAGCCGGCCTGGTTTCCAGAACCGGTTCGGCCGCTTTTTCCCCGGCCTGAGCTATTTCAGCCTGACCGTAGACTTCGGTTTCACAATAGGGGCAAATCTTGAGGGCGGGATCGATGAGGTTACCGCAGTTCAGGCAGACAATTTTGGTCGAGGTTTTTACTAAAACTGTCCCGCAGGCCTCGCAGGTTCTGGCCTCAGGCTCATTCTGGTGGTAACAGTTGGGGCAGAGGACTGAACCTCGCCCGTCCTCAGGCGGCTCGGATTGAATCCATTTCTGACCGTCATAATAGTACCAGCGGCCAGTCTGGGCTCCAATCATCCAGCAACGGCCTTCGTTATCCAGCAACCTCAGTTTCCGCAGGGCCTCGGCATACTGTTCTCTTGATATTTCACCGCGCCTGAACTGTTTGCTCAGCTGGTGAAAACTTAATTCAACGGCCCGAAAACGTCTGTCCAGCATTTCTTTACTCTTAATAAATTTATCTTGAAGCTGTCATTTTAGCAAGTTTTTCCGGATAAATTTCCGCTGCCTAAGTTTTGTGCAGTTAGTTATATCTTCAAGAGATTCAATATATTTGTGTTAATGTTCTTCGGGTTTTTGCACAGGCTTTTCCACAAAAATTGTGGATATCTGGAAGGCGCTTTAACTATCTGGTTCGGAATGAGAGTCACTGCAGCAGGTCGAGCAGGCTGTTTCCGGAAATCGGGGCCGGGATGAAAGAAAAAATGAAAATCAGGAGCACCGCCAGGCTGAGAGCCACCCTTTTCCAGGAAAAGTTCTGGCTGGAATCAAGTATTGAGGGATGACGGACTCCCAGGATCAATATCAGGACGGCCCAGATCAGCCAGCCAGCCCAGTAGAACACGCCCAGCACCACCAGGATTAAAATTATGCCCGGGGCCAGTTTCCTGGTCCTGTCTCCGAATACAGCATAGAGGATATGGCCGCCGTCCAGCTGTCCGACCGGGAAAAGGTTGAAGGAAGTGACCAGCAGACCAACCCAGCCAGCCACGGCCAGCGGATGCAGGATCAGGTCCTGGTTCTGAGCTACCGGGCCGAAGATCAGCCTGACGAAAACTTTAAGAAGCAGCGGTTCTCCGAACAGGATAGAACTTTCGCGCGGCAGGGCCGGCACCAGTCGGGAGAGCTGCAACCCCACAAACAGGGCCGGGACAGATAGCAGGAAACCAACCAGCGGGCCATTAGCCCCAACATCAAACAGCTCTTGCCTCCTGGTCAGGGGTGACCTGATGCGGATGAAGGCTCCCAGGGTGCCGATCAGAGTTGGAGCCGGGATAAAGTAGGGCAAGGTGGCCTGGATACGATAGCGGCGGCAGGTTAGATAGTGCCCGAGCTCGTGGCCCAGCAGAATAACAAGAAGAGAAAGGGAATAAATCAGACTGAGCTTGATCAGGGCCGGTTCCAGGAAAAGGGACAGATTCAGAGCCCCGGAGGCCTCTTCCGGATTCTGCCCGGCAAAAAGGTAATTTATTCCCCACAGGTAGCCGACAAAATAAGTGGACAGCACCGTAAGGATAAAAAGAATTAGATTAACCCACCTTTTGCCCGTAAACATCTCAGACCATAAAATAAAAACAGGAGTGCCGCGGCACTCCTGTGTGGTTGCTCAGAATAATCAGCTGCCTTTGAGCCGGCGGGCCTTGGCTTCCAGCTCTTCTCTTCTTTCCCGGTGGTCGGGGTCGGGAACGCAGGCGTTGCTGGGACAGACCGAAGCGCACTGGGGTTCGTCAAAATAGCCCACGCACTCGGTGCACTTGTCGGGATTAATTTCGTATCTTTCGTCGCCGGGGGAAATGGCCTGGTTAGGGCATTCCGGTTCGCAGGCTCCGCAGTTGATGCAATCTTCAGTAATTTTATAAGCCATTTGGTCCTCCTGTTATTAAAGGTAGAATCTATTATATTCTTATCAGCAAAATAAACAAGACTTTTCCGCCTACCGGGCGGTTTCCAGTTTCATCATTTTCATGGCTGCCTGATAGCCATAATAGGTGTTCTGGTAGCTGGACTGCAGCTCGCGATAAAGGCTCAGGGCCTGGTCGTTGCTTCCCTTTTTCTCATAGGCTTCGGCCAGCCGGAACAGGACTACATCCAGCGGATAATCTCCTGGCTTTTCTTTCTCTATCTGCCGGTAAATCTCAATGGCCCGGTCGTAGTTTCCCCGTCTGACCTGGACCTGGGCATAGAGGTCCAGAATCTGATAATGCACCAGGTCCCGCCCCCTGTCCTTCACTGCCGATAATACCTGCTCGGCCTTATCCAGGTCATTTTTCTCGAGATAATAAGTGGCCAACACCAGACTGGCTATGCGGCCGTAGCTTCTCTTCCGGGAAAGCTCTTCCAGTCGGGCCAGGTTTTCAGGTTTCTGGGCCAGCTCCGCCTTCAGGGTCAGGACCTGGCTCAGATAACCGGCCTCCCGGCTCTTCTGGTAATCCCGCAACAGTTTTACGCTTATCCCCAGGGCCAGCAAAACTACCAACCCCAGGGCTATGGCCATGAATTTCTTTTCATGCTTCTTGGCCCAGCGGACAAAACGGCTTAAGCCAGTGGCCAGTTCGTTTTCTTTAAGCTGCCTTCTTTCGGTTCTTTTCATTGCGGTCTGCTCCTTGAAGACATCTTTTTAGCACAATCCGCGGTAAATTCCAAGTTTAAAGGAGCAGAAAAGCTCCCGTCAAAAGGGTGGGAAATAAAGTGGCTCTGATTGAAATTAATAGCTGAACTTAACCAGCCCGGACTTTTCCCGCAGTTGCTTCCTGATCTCCTCCTTACTGATCAGGCCTTCTTTCTCGGCCTTGACCGCCAGGAAAAGTTCGTAAGTGGTCAGGAGACCGTTGCCGTCCTTTTCCGCCTCTTCCACCTGAAATTGAGAAAAGGGGTTGTTCCTCAACTTGGCTTCTACCAGGTTAAAATAATTGCCAACCAGGATAGCCTTCATCCTGGTATTATCAAATTCCTGCATGCGGCGGCCCTTGAACCGCTGGAGGAGGATGCAGTCGTCGTCGGTGGCCCAGTTGCGGCTGCTCCTGATGACTACCAGAATCAGGAATTCCTTTCTCAGGCAGACTTCCACCGGCTGGTTGTTGTTCTCAATCAGCCACAGGTCTTCTTCTTTATCCCGGATAACGTTTTTCCAGTACTGGTCCACATCCACCACCTTAACCCAGCCCAGATACTTGAAAGCCTGGAGCACGGCCGCTTTCAGTTCCGCCCCCTCGGCTTTGAGCAGCCGGTTAAAAGCTTCCTGCTGGGTTTCCCTCAGGTTCCGGATCTGATCATCCAGCTCTTTAATTCTCTCCTCAAATTTTTTCTTTTCTTCCTCTTTCTTCAGGAACAGCTCTTTTATTTCCGGGAAAAGATATTCTTCTCTGTCGATCCAGTCCATCTGTTCTGCCTCCTTCCCTTTCATTTCCATCAAGGGGAAAACATCCTTCAGGATAAAATCGACCACTTTGATGTTATTCTGGCCGAACCAGGGCAGCAGCCAGATGAAACCCTTGCCCTTTTTGATCAGCAAGGAAATGGGATAGCCGTCGTGGCTTTTGGCCACGATCTTCCAGCTCTCGTTGAGACTGGCCGGAATTTCCCAGATATCGGCACCGAAGGAACCCGGCAGCAGCTTGTAGACATGGGCCAGACTGTCCCCGAATTTCTCGAACACCAGGTTAAAGGGCATTTCGGGCGTTACCAGCAGGACCCCGCCCGGTGTCGATTCCTGGAAATGGATATCGGGAAAAGCCCCGATAACGCCGGTCAGCTGGTAAAGGTGCCCCTTGCCGACAAAGCAGACCACCCTGGCCCCGTCCACCACCATTTCCTGGACCTTCTCCGCCAGCCCGGTCGGGACTCTTTCTTCTTCCACCGGCCAGTTCATCTGATAGAAAATGGCCCGGGCTTCGGGCAGGATGGCCGGCAGGCTGGTGAAATCTGAGGTATGGATGAGAAAAGTATCAACCTGTTCTTTTTCCAGAAATTCTTTATCCTTTTCCTCAAAATCCAGCAGGATGATTCTGTTCATGGCTCGGTCCTTTCAGCAGTATTATTACACCCCTTTATTAAAACATCTCTTTGATAAATTTATCACCTTTTAAGGTGAATTCAAAGATGATTTCTTTTCCCCTCAAAATTTCTTCCTGACGCACAGTACCCCGTCCGATCCCGCCGGCATAGAAACTACTGTCGGGAAACAAACCCGAAATAAAACTCTGGCAGCTTTCAGTTCTGGTTCCCCCTTATTCTTTAACAACCCCATTGTCCTATCCGCTGCCGGCGTCACAGACCGGGTTGTCAGTGGTGCCCCTGGGGAGACTCGAACTCCCGGCACAGGGATTAGGAATCCCTTGCTCTATCCATACTGAGCTACAGGGGCAGCCTCTGTAGAGAGCTAAATATAACCTATCGGGTGTTTTTTTTCAATCAGCCCTCGGCTCAGAGATTTCAGCCGGGATTCACTTCTGGCAGGCCGGGCAGAAAAAAGAACTCCGGCCGGCTATTTTTTTTCTTTGAATCTGTGCTAACCGGCAGCGGCGGCAGTGCCGTCCTTCCCGGTCGTAGACCCGGTGCTCGGCCTGAAAGCGGCCCTTCTGGCCGGTTGAATCCACGTAGTCGCTGACCGAAGAACCTTTGAGCTCAATAGCCCGGCGGAGAACGGCTCTCATCGACCTGAAGATTTTTCTGGCTTCAGCCAGGCTCAGGCTGCCCGCCAGCCGGTCGGGCCTGACCCCGGCCCGAAACAGGATTTCATCAGAATAGATGTTGCCGATGCCGGCGATTAACTTCTGGTCCAGCAACCAGCCCTTTATCCGTTTTTTACCGTGGTTCTGCAGCAGGTCCCGGAACTCTGGCCAGCGAATCGACAGCGGCTCCGGCCCCAGCTCGGAATTTACTTTTTTCCAGATGTCCGGCGCTGGCAGGCAGTTGACGAAACCAAATTTCCTGATATCCCGGAAACGTAACTCCGGCCGGAATCCGGCAAAAGTCATCCGGGCATGGGTATGCTTATCAACTGGCTGTTGCGGGTCAGCCAGATAAAGCTGGCCGGTCATTTTCAGGTGAATCAACAAGCCGCAGCCGCCCTCGAAATTTAAGATGATCATTTTTCCCCGGCGCTGGATTTCTTCTATCCTTTTCCCCCGGTAGTCTTCGGGACGCAGGGCCGGGACTGGCTGCTTACGCTGGAGATGAGCCGAAAGGAAAATAAACTGCCTGACCCTCTTCCCTTCCAGGGTCGAGCGCAGGCCCCTGACCACAGTTTCCACTTCAGGCAGTTCCGGCATGCTTTGATTTTACCCGGGCTGACCTAATTATCCAAGTGCCACCCGGGAACCACCATTTTTCCTCATAGCTTTACTTGATTTAATCCCGCTTTTTGATTAAGATTAAGCCTTATGAAAAAGAGAGCTATTACCGCAGGCTTGCTGGGCTGGGTCATTCCCGGCCTCGGGCACATCTATTTGCGCCGGTACTGGAGAGGGGCTATTTTCCTGGTGGCCATCGGTTTGATGTCGTTGCTGGGTCTGGTCATGGGCGGCAAGCTCTACCCCTTCCAGGCTGACAATCCCCTGACCTTCCTGGCCTTCCTGTCCGACCTGGGTAATGGCTTGCTCTATCTGCTATCCAGGTTCCTGCCGATCGGATTGGGCGAGCTGGAAAGGCAATCTTTTGAATTCGGCACCGCTTACCTGGCCGGGGCCGGCCTGCTCAACTACCTGGTGGCCCTGGATGCCTGGGACATAGCCAGAGGGAAGAAATCATGATTCTGGAAAGCCACCTCTTCACCATGATAATCTACGCCCTGCTGGTGTCGCTGGTCCTGGCCCTTATCCGCCGTTCCGACCTCAAGGGCCGCCTGCGGTATGGATTGACTCTGTTTCTGATCATGACCCTGGCCGCTATGGCTTTCGGCTGGTTCATGTATCTCTTCGTTAAATAGAATTCTCACCTCAACAACCGGTCTATCCTTCATTTCTTGTTGAGCCAGCCTTTTTACCGGAAAATGAATTATGTTATAATCACTTTCCTTTAACCATGAAATACGAAACCGTTATCGGCCTGGAGATACACGCCCAGCTTCTCACCAGGACCAAGCTCTTCTGCCGCTGCAGCACCGAGTTCGGCCGGACCCCCAATACTCTGACCTGCCCGGTCTGCCTGGGCCTGCCTGGGAGCTTGCCGGTCATCAACCGGGAAGCCGTCCGCATGGCCATCAAGTTAGCCCTGGCTCTTAAGGCCAGAATCAACCTGCGGTCTATTTTCAGTCGGAAAAATTATTTTTATCCCGACTTACCCAAGGGTTACCAGATAACCCAGTATCACCTGCCGCTGGCTGAAGATGGTCATCTGGTGATTGAAGTCAACGGAGTTAAAAAGTCCGTCGGTATCGAGCGGATTAACCTGGAGGAAGATGCCGGCAAGTCGCTGCACGAAAGCTTCCCCGATTCTGGCGAAAAAACCTACCTTGATTTCAACCGCTGCGGTGTGCCCCTGCTGGAAATTGTCGGCCGCCCTGACCTGCGCTCGGCCGAGGAAGCGGTGGAATTTGTCCAGAATCTGAGGACGCTGCTGCAATACCTGGAAATCTGTGACGGCAACATGGAGGAAGGCAGTCTGCGCTGTGATGCCAATCTTTCCATCCGGCCGGCAGGGTCAGCCGGGTTCGGAACTAAAACTGAGGTTAAGAACCTCAATTCTTTCCGCTTCCTGGCCCGGGCTCTGGAGTATGAAGCCAGCCGGCAGATAGCCGCCCTGGAGCGGGGAGAAAAAATCCGGCAGGAAACCAGGGGCTGGGATGCCTCTGAAAACCGGACGGTTCCCCAGCGCAGCAAGGAAGAAGCCCACGACTACCGTTACTTCCCCGAACCGGACCTGCCGCCACTGGTTATTTCGGAGGACTGGATCAAGGAAATCGCCGCCGCCCTGCCAGAGTTACCCCAGGAAAAGATGGAGCGTTTCATCCGCGATTATGGGCTGCCTCTCTACGATGCCCGTGTTCTAACCGCCAGCCGGGCTCTGGCCGATTATTTTGAGGCCACAGCCAGAGCTTCCGGCTCGCCCAAGCAGGCCAGCAACTGGGTCATGAGAGAAGTGCTCCAGTACCTTAAAGAAAACAACCTGGGGGTGGAAAACTTCCCCATCCCGGCCGAATCCCTGGCCGAACTGATCAAACTGGTTGAAAACCAGATTATCACCATGACCATCGCCAAGGAAAAGGTTTACCCGGAGATGCTGAAGAAAGCTGGGTCGGCCACATTCAGTCATCAGCCAATCGAATCAAGGGTGAAGGCTCTTGACCCACAAGCCATCATAGATGAGCTGGGCTTGAAAAAAATTGCTGATGACCGGGCGCTGGAGGCCATCATTGAACAGGTGCTGGCCAGGAACCCGGGCCCGGTCAAACAGTACCTGGAAGGCAAGGTCCAGGTCCTGGGATTCCTGCTGGGCCAGGTGATGAAAGCCAGCCAGGGCCAGGCCGACCCGCAGAAGGTCCAGCCGCTGCTGCGGCAGGCCCTGGAAAAGCTGGCCCGAAAATAAAAGCAGATAACGGCAGATGATTGAACTATTTCACGTCTGGAAGCAGTACCAGAAGCCACACTGGGCTCTGTCCGATGTTTCCCTGGAAATCGGCAGCGGGGATTTCTGTTTCATCACCGGTCCCAGCGGTTCGGGCAAGACGACCCTGCTCAAAATCATTTTCCGCGAATTATTCCCGACTGAGGGCCAGATCCTGGTCGACGGAGTCAACATCCTGAAAATTCCCGACCACCGCATCTACAAACTGCGCCGGACCATGGGCATAGTGTTTCAGGATTTCCGGCTGCTATTTCACCAATCAGTCTTCCATAACGTAGCCATACCGCTGCAGATTCTCGGCCTGCCTTACAAGGAAATCAGGCGGCGGGTGTTCAATGCCCTGCGCCAGGTTAACCTGCACCACAAGATGTGGGACTTTCCCCAGAGACTATCCTACGGAGAACAGCAGCGGGTGGCCATTGCCCGGGCCATAGTCAACAATCCCTCCATCCTGCTGGCCGACGAACCCACCGGCAACCTGGACCCGGAGCTGGCTTTTGAAATCATGTCCATCTTCAAGGAAATTAATAAACAGGGTGCCACAGTCATCATCGGCAGCCACGACCGGGAGCTCATCCGCCATTTTGGTGATAAAATCTTTTTCCTGCAGAAGGGCAAAATAATCGGCAAGGAAGAAAAGCAGTGATTTTCAGACAGCTCTGGTACCTGGTCAAGGCTGCCGGCAGTAACCTCTGGACCTTCCGCGGCCGCAACCTGGTTTCCGTGTTGATCATCGGGTTTTCTTTCCTGGTTATCGGCATCTTTCTGGCCCTGTCCAACAACCTGACCTATCTCGGACAGCAACTGTCCAACAACCTGGCCATATCCTTCTTCCTCGACCGGAACCTGAAGCCAGGAGACCTGGAAGAGATCAAGAATCAGATTCTGGCCTCTGAGCTGGTGGACCAGGTGACCTATGTTTCTTCGGCTGATGCCCTGGCCCGCTTCCGGTCCAATTTTCCCGAGCTCCAGGAAATCATAGACAACCTGAAATCCAACCCCTTTCCCCCTTCCTTTGAAGTTAAGCTCAAGGAAAAAATTCTAAGTCTGCAGGCCATCGTCTATTTCATGGAAAAGATTAAGAGCCTCAAAGGAGTAACCGACGTCCAGTTCAACCAGGAATGGGTGGAAAAGATGGAGTCCCTAAGCCGGATTGTCCAGGCAGTAGGCTTCTTCCTGGGGGGCATCCTGATTCTGGCCTCCTTCTTCATCATCTCTAACGTGGTCAGGTTGAACGTCTTTGCCCGGAAAAATGAGATAGAAATCCTGCGCCTGGTGGGTGCCACCAACACTTTTATCAGGATTCCTTTCCTGCTGGAAGGCTTTGTCCTGGGCCTGCTGGGCAGCCTGGTTTCGCTTTTCATACTGTTTATTCTGATCAAAACCTTCCCCATCTACATCGGCAGCTCTCTCGGGGCCGCCCGGGAACTTTTCAGCCTCAGGCCCTTAACCCTGGAACAGGCAGGCTGGCTGATAGCCGGCGGGGTGGTGACCGGGACCCTGGGAAGTGTTACCTCGGTCTCCAGGTTCCTGAGGGTATGAGGATCTTTTCTGGCCCCAGGCTGCTTCCAGATACTCCCCTTAAACTGGATACCATGTCCTAACCTGAAAGAAGAAATTATTTGACTGGTATTAAGGCATAAATTAAAATTGAAAAGGTTTGATGGAAAGCATAGGCAAGGAACTGCAAAAAGAAAGAGAAGCCCGCGGCATTTCTTTAAAGGATATCTCTCTCCAGACGAAAATTGGTCTGCGCCATCTGGAAGCCATCGAGAACGACCGGCTGGAACTTCTTCCGGGCGGCTTTTTCACCAGGCATATCCTTAAGGCCTATATCTCGGCCATCGGCTTGAAACCGGAAGACTGGCTGCCCCGTTACGACCTGCCCGGGCTTAAGCCCCCGTCCCAGGAACCGCTGGTTTCCAGAAAAGGCAGCTACAGTCAAAAAGAGTCAGCTGCCGAAAGTATCAAATACTATCTTGCCTCCCAGGAAAAGAAAGCCGAGCCTCTACCGGAAGAGAAGAAGAAAGAACTGAGACTGGATAAGATTGTTTGGATAACCCTGTCGGTCATAGTCCTGTGCCTATTTGTCTTCCTTATTTACCTCTCCATTCAGACCACCAGAAAGAATGCCGAGGCCAGGAAAGCTCAAGAAAAAGTTCAGGCCGAAGTAATCATTCCGGCTGAGGAACCACCGGTCCCGGATGAGGCCACAACAGCCGAGCCTGTGGCCCAGCTCCAGCCGGTCCAGGGACTGCAGCTGGAGCTCAACTTTGAGGAGGATTGCTGGATTCAGGTGTACGCCGACGGCAACCTCATCGTGGACGGGCTGAAACTGGAGGGTTTCAGAATCCAGGTTCGGGCCGAAGCGGAACTGGTGATCAACCTGGGCAATGCCGGGGGAATCAGTTTCCGGCTTAATGGCCAGCCCGGGAAACCCCTGGGCAAGAGAGGGGCGGTGGTCAAGAATATCAGGATTACCCGAGATAACTGGACTGAATTTCTGGACCAGGGGAAAGCCCCGGAATAGGACCCGGGAAAGAATTGCCAGTTCCAGTATCAACAAGAAGATGAGCCAAGCCCATGCCTTTAGACCAGTCTGAAGCCATCATCCTGAGGACTCAGAACTTTGCTGAACAGGACAAACTGGTTGTGTTTTTCAGCCGGGAAAAGGGTCTGGTCCGGGGAATAGCCAAGGGCGCCAGGAAGTTCAACAATCGCTTCGGCAGCAGCCTGGAACCCTTCTCGGTCGTCAGGATTTTCTACTACGAGAAGGAAAGGCACGACCTGGTGACCATCAGCAACTGCGACCTGCTGGAATCAGCTTTTGACATCTGCCGGGACCCCAGGGCCGCCTGTCTTTTCTCCTACCTGGCTGAACTGACAGAAAAATTCTCACCCTACCGGGCGGTGGAAGAAAAACTCTACCGCCTGCTCCTCAGCCTCATCCGGGCGGCCCACGGTGGGCAGCAACTCCCTTACCTGGCCCGGTACTTTGAGTACTGGTTTCTAAAAATAAACGGAATCCTGCCGGATTTCCGGGTCTGTCAGAAATGCCGGCAGCCCATAAAAAACAGTGCCTGGCTGGAACCTCACAAAGATGGAGTCCTCTGCCCGAAATGCGCTCAGGAAAAGAAAATCGAAATCAGACCGGACCTGGCCCCGGCCATAGACTGGATAAAGAAAAATCCGCCCGAGGCCGCCCCCGGTTTAGAGTTCAGGGCCGAAGACTGGAAACAGCTGGGACGGGTCTTCCAGTCTATTATCATCTATCACCTGGAAGAAACGCCCCGAACCCTCAGCCAGCTCGACTTCTGAAAAGCGACGCTGGCCAGCTCCGACCAACCATTAAAATTTTTCAGACTGAATAACTCAGGACCTTGCCTTCGGCATCGCAATTTCTGAACCAGGCCAGGACCGGCTTGTTCTGGGAGTCGTAAAATTTCCCCAGCAGGATCATGATCAGGTCAACCAACACCCCGATTCCCAGGCAACCCAGGGTGAATAGCCAGACCAGACCGGTGCCGGTCTTGCCCACGTAAAAGCGGTGTCCGCCGAAAATTCCAAACAGCCAGCAAAAAAGGAAAGTCACCAGGCGCGATTTGTCAGACATAAAGCCTCCTTCCGAAGAATCTTCTTCTGGCTTAAACTAAACTTAATTCCCGGAAAAGTCAAAATCTATCGGGAGTTGCCGGTTATACCCGGCTGGTAGTAGTAAGGAGCAAAAAGATCCTTCAGGATGTCCGCTTCAGAATCGGAAATTATCCGGTTCTCCATCACCACATTGACCTTAAAACCGTTATCGGTCACTTCCACCAGCAGGAAAAAATTGCGCCCCCCGGCCCGGACATAGTCTTTGTGCAAACTGGGACCGCCCCCGCCCGCAATATAATAGAAAAGACCATCGTAAATCCTGGTCGGGCCAAAGCGATGGTTATGGCCGGCAAAAACGGCCCGGACCCTGGACTGAAGCAGGAGCGGATGGATGGCGTTGAACCAGAACTCTCGCCACTCCAGTTTGACATTCTTGGCCTTCATATCCCAGACCGGCACATGCACAAAAACAAAAGCCCCTTCCCACCAGGGATGGGCCAGGTCCTGCCGCAGCCAGGCCAGCTGTTCCGGTCCTATCTTCCCCCAGGTTCCATCTTCCAGGTTATCAAGAAGGACAAAATGATAATTGTCGAAATCAAAGGACAGATAGGTTTTCTGGAAAATCTCCAGGTAAGTCTTCCTGGCCCGGTTGTTGAAAACATCATGGTTGCCGGGTATCTGGTAATAGGGCGCTTCCACCCTTTTGATGATTTCCAGGTACCTTTCCCACTGGGGCCTGGTGTTCTTGAGCCCGTAACCATAGATTAAATCACCGGTGTTAATGACCAGGTCGGGTTTCAGAGCATTAATCTGCTCGATGATTCTTTCGAAAACCGAAAAATCCCTCTGGCTCAAGAATTCCGGGTTGGTGTCAGAGACCACCACGAATCTCAGTCTGGCCGGAAAGACCGGGCTACAAAACCAGGCCAGAAGGAGAAGAATCGGGATCAATCTTTTCATGATGATAACATTATAGGCCCAGCCACCCGATAAAAACAGACCTCCAGGTCTGGCTGGGCCTGATTTCTCTCAAAAACTATAAACTGCAGATTAAACAACAGAGTTGCTTTAGCGATATATTATTTATAATAAGCACAAAAATTCAAAACTGATTGGTTCAGTCCTGAGCCCGCTCCGGGAAGCCTGGAGCAGGCCCGCGGCCCGGTGGAGTTACATTTTATCAGAGGCGGAACAGATAGCCCAGGGTAATTATCAATCCGCCAGAGCGGTTTTTGCCGGTTACTTCAGGATGGCTCTGGATGTTGGCCAGGCCATAATTGAACCGACCTCCGAGAAGTACCTGACCCGAGCCGACCGGCACCTTCACTCCCAGCCCGCCGCACAGGCCATAATTCCAGCGGTTGATTTCCTGGCTGACATTGGTCTCGGCATCGAACGGGACCTGAAGGCTGGGGTCAAGGGGGATGGAGCCAGAGGAATCAAGGTAAATCAGGCTGGTGCCGCTGGTCACGGTCTTGGCCCTGACCCGGTAGCCGGCATAGAGCCCGGCCTCGACAAAAAACTGCGGGGACTGACCGGTGACCAGTTCCATCATCACCGGAACTTCCAGATAATCCAGGATGGTTTCATTCTGGAAATCAGCATAAAGGGTAACACCTGGAGGAACGGGCAGTCCTGAGAGCTGGTCAGGAGCCAGTGGTTGCAGCCCATTCCTCTGTCCGCCCTGGGAGGAATAGCTGAGCCCGGTTTTCAAGAAGGTCGAGGAGCTGAGCCTGAAGTCCAGACCGAGACCGAAATAAGGAGCTTTCCTCGAGGTATACCCCTGACTGAGCTCGTTGGTGCCGCCTTTTAAGCTCGGCAGGCTGAGACCGCCATGAAGGTTGAGCCAGACCTCCCCGGCCGTCAACAGGCTAAAACATGATAGGAAGACCATTAAGACCAAGATTGATAATTTAAATAAGGGCCTGGTTTCCGGAAGAATCGATGATCTTTTCATTCCCTTCCTCCTTCCAGAAAATCGGCCATAATTTTAATATTTTTTATTCGTTCGAATCAACATATTAATTCATATAAGTTAGGACCTGGTATCCGGGCTGAGGGTAATATCGGGAGGGTCAGGGCCGACAAAACTTATCTGGAAAGCGCCCTGCCAGAGCCGGGCAGAAGCTAAGTTTTGGGCTCAATAACACGCTTTCCTAAAAGACCATAAAGCTCCGATTTAACTCAAATATCAGCTTAGCTACTTCCGCCAGTGTTATTCTCCCGGAGCCGGGTTTCTGAATCTGGTTTCCAGAAAAAGAAAAGGGGCGGCAGCCAGCCGCCCCTTGAGTCTAATTTCTCTATCCTGCTACGGGCTTCTGACCTGAATCCTTTTCTTTTCTGTTCCGCTTCAGTCCATTTTTATCGGCGGGTAGGTCATCAACAGGGTAAAACCGGTTTCCTGCAGCGACTTATTGAGTCCGGCTACATCCTTCTCGTAGAACTCATTAACCTGTCTGACAAAGTCCTCCAGCCTGGCTCTGGCCTTTTCATATTTAACCTGGGCCGCCTGGGTCACCGGCTCATAACCGGCCGAAGTAAGGCCAGCAACAGCGCTGTTCACCTGAGACATCAACCCGGATGACCTGTCGGCGATTCCCTGCCGGGGAGGGGTTGGGTTTAGAGCTTCATTAAGGCCCATGAGCTTCTTTTCAACCTCATCCAGTTTTCTCATCACTTCCATCATTTTCTGGTTTCTCTGGCCCCGAGAGAATTCTCTTATGGTCTGCAACGCCCGCTGGGTTTGCTGCAGCCTCTGGCTCGCCAGCTGCAGGGTCCTGGACAGCTTCTGAGCTTCCTTAGCTTTCTCATAATTAGCTCTGAGAACGGACAGGTCGACTTTCAGCCTGGGGTCAGGCTTGACCTCAAAACTCTGGCTGACTTCCTGGTCTTCATACTTTATCTTGACCGTGTAAGTTCCAGGAAGAACGGTCAGGCCGCCCCTTCCGCCAAAGAATCCGGCTGCAGTCCGTCCAGAAGCCTGAGCCGACATCATTTCTCCGGGAGAAACCGGTTCCATTTCACGAAAATCCCAGTAGACCCGGTTGATACCCTTCTCTTCCGACCCGCTCATCTGGCGGATGGGACGTCCCTGGGCATCAGTGATGGTGATCTGCACCCGTCCCCGACCCATCATCTGTCTCATCATGGCCGCCGCATCCATTCCGCTCCGCCCGGCGAACTGAGCCATTCTGGCCTGCATCTGAGTTATTTCCGGAGAAGGCGCTTCCTCCCCCTCCGTTTTCTTTTCTGAAGGTATCAGGTAATAAGTAATGGCCGCCCCGGCCGGCTTATTCTGGGCCAGGTATTCACCGTCTCCCGGGCTCATGTAGGACGACATCCGACCGGTCTGGAACTGAAAAGCTTCATTGACCCGGAACAGGTGGAGTTTCTTTTTCATCACCCCGGCCGAGAGTTCTCTCAGCGGAGATATATCATCAACAACATAAATGGCCCGGCCGTGGGTAGCCACCAGCAGGTCATGCTCCCGCGGGTGCACCGCGATATCATAGACCGGGCAGGTCGGAAAACCGTTGGTCCATTTGAACCAGTTCTGACCACCGTTCAGGCTGACGAACAGGCCGAACTCGGTGCCCAGGAAGAGCAGGTCCTTGTTGACCGGGTCCTCTTCAATAGCCATACAATAACCATCTATTTCTGGAGTCACCAGACTTTTCCAGGTCCGGCCGTAGTCTCTGGTTACGAAAACATAGGGAGTGAAATTGGACCGGCGGTGGTCGTCAAAAACCACGTAGGCGGTGCCAGCCTCGAACCGGCTGGGCTTGATATGCGGCACAGCAGCCCCGGCCGGCACCAGTGGCTTTTTGCCCGAGGTCAGGAACTTTGACACCAGCTCCCAGGTCTGGCCTCCGTTCCTGGTCAGCTGGATGTTTCCGTCATCTGTGCCCACCCAGATAAGTCCCTCCTGGATCGGGCTGGGAGCAATGCTCAGGATAGTACAGTAATTTTCAGCATTGGTCACATCCAGGGTCAGGCCGCCGCTGTCGTATTGCTTCTGCTTTTCCGGGTCGTTGGTGGTCAGGTCGGGAGAGATGATTTCCCAGCTCCGACCCCTGTCCCGGCTGCGGTGGACAAACTGGCTGCCCAGGTAGATGGTGGCAGGGTTAAAGGGGTCAACCGCAAAACCGGCATTCCAGTTAAAACGGTGCTTGACCTCCGATTCCGTCGGCACAATATTAACGGTGGTCCCGGTGTTGAGGTCGAAATAATAGAGGTTGCCTCCCTGGGACATACCGTAACCGCAACCCGGTCTTTCCGGGTCGGGCGCGGCATCAAAGCCGTCACCCCCGCCCACCGTCTTCCAGTGATAGGGAGCAATGGTTCTCTCATTCAGCACGTAGGCCGGTCCCACCCAGGTTCCATTATCCTGCAGCCCGCCGTAGACATAGTAAGGAATCTGCAGGTCGTAATTTAGGTGATAGAATTGACCCAGAGGCAGGTTCTCGACAAAACGCCAGCTCTGGCCGCGGTTGTGACTGATGACCACACCGCCGTCATTGCCTACGTAGAGGGTCTCGCCGTCGGGGCTCAGCCACATAGCGTGAAAATCAGAGTGGGCCTGGTTAAAGGCCGTCAGCGCCCGGAAAGTCTTGCCGCCGTCCTCGCTCACCCGGAGCTGGGTCTGGAGCAGGTAGACGATATTCTCATTGGCCGGGTTGACAAAGACCCGGCTGTAATAGAAGGGACGATTGTGGACATCGGCTTCGTTGTTAACCAGAGTCCAGTTTTCTCCGCCATCGGTCGAACGGTAAAAGCCGTTCTTGCTGGCTTCCACCAGGGCATAGACAATGTTCGGGCGACCGGGAGCAAAAGCTACCCCGCACCGGCCGAGCTCCCCGGCCGGCAGACCGTTTTTCTCGGTCAGCCTGGTCCAGGTCTCGCCGCCGTCCCGGGTGACATAAAGGCCGCTGCCGGGGCCGCCAGAAACAAAGAACCAGGGATAACGGCGGTGTTCCCACATAGCCACTATGATGTGGTTAGGGTCAGCCGGGTCCAGGGCCAGGTCTGAAACTCCGGTCTTTTCGTTGACATAAAGAACCTTTTTCCAGGTTTTCCCCCCATCTGTAGTTTTGTAAACCCCTCTTTCTGGACTATCTCCCCAGGTCGCTCCCAGGGCTCCGACCAGAACCACTTCGGGGTTATCGGGATGGATTATGATATCAGCAATCTTTTCTGTCTTTTCCAGGCCCAGGAACTGCCAGGTCTGGCCGCCATCCAGGGACCGATAAACTCCCCGGCCGACGCTGACTGAATTCCTGGGAGCGGCCTCACCGGTTCCCACCCAGACAATGTTGGGATTTTTCTGGTAAACAGCAATGGCTCCGACCGAAGCCACCGGCTGATTATCAAAAACGGGCTTCCAGGTAAGGCCGCCGTCAACCGACTTCCAGACTCCCCCGGCCGCTCCCCCGACATATATAACCCGGGGGTCAGAAGCCACGGCTTCAACGGCCCCGACCCGGCCGCTCATGTTGGCCGGGCCGATATTCCTGGGTTTCAGGCCAGAAAGCAGCTCGGAGATATTCTGAGCCTGAACCGGGACCAGGCCAATGAGCAGGAGAATTACCGCCAACCAGATTACGGGTTTGAATTTCATCAGACCTCCTTTCTCATGGCAGAATAATACTTTATTTTTGACGTAAAAGCCTCACCAATCTTCCGGCCCATTAGATACGCCGGAGACCGGAGGAGGCTGTTGGCTTTTGCTTAGATTCACAAGACCTGAATACCATAAAAAGCCCCGGGAGGAAAGACTAAAACCGGCTTAGCTCGAGTTAAAGTTTCCAGAGACCGGAGCCATCCTCAACTTGGCCGCTCCAGGAACATATGGAATCTTTGCTGTTCTGCCGGATATCGGTTATAATCATAACTGCCAGTCAGGAGGAAGGCCAGATGTCAAAACACCTCATCGTTTATACCACCAAATATGGAACGACTGAAAAGGCTGCCGGTATCATTAAAGATAATCTGCCCGGGGCCATTACCTGCAACCTGAAAAAAGAAAAGTGCCCGGAGCTGGAAAATTTTGACTGGATCATAATAGGCGGTTCCATCTACGCCGGCCGGATCCAGAAAGAACTCAAAAAATTCTGCCGACAAAATCTCTCCCGCCTGCTGCCGAAAAACCTGGGTCTATTCATTTGCTGCATGTACGACGGAGAAAAGGCAGAAAAACAGTTCCTGGAAGCCTTTCCAGAAGAATTGAGGCGGGCCGCCAGGGTCAGGGCTATCTTCGGCGGCGAGCTATCGCTTGATAAGATAAACTTCCTGGAAAAATTCGTCATCAAGAAATTCATCGGAGTCAAGGAATCGGTCTCCCGTTTCCAGCCGCAGGCCATAGCCGAGTTCGCCAGGAAATTAGGAGAATGACCGGGCTTCAAACCTGAAGCTGGAAGCCGCGCCCAGATGACCTCCACAGAGCGGCCCAAGCGGCCCTTCAACCATCAAAGCGATCTCTGATTTCTAACGACCATCTCATTTTAATATTTTATAATTTTTAAATTTCTGGAATAATAAGCGAGTGGTCCCGGCCGAAAAAAGGCGGCCGGTCCGAAAAAATTCCCATCAAGGACAAGGTCTTTGAACCATGGCCAACCAGCAATCGACTAACCCCAAAAGAGGTCTGATGGTTTTGCCGGCCGGAGCCGGCAGCCAGAAAGCAAGAAAGAGGCCTTTTCGGAAGTTATTTTTTATAATTCTGGCACCAGCTCTGCTGACCTTGGGACTGGTCAGCCTGTCCCCCGGACAGTCTCCAGAAAAATCCGGGCCAGCCCTCGGTAATATCCCCTACCAGCTGGCGTCCTGGGATCCTGATAGCGGCCAGGGCAACCACCGGGCTGTGGTTAAGGTGGCCAACAAAGCTGACGCCGTTTATGTCCGCCTCCCCTGGCGCCGGCCAGACCCGGAACCAGAAAAGAAGCGAGTTCTGGTGCTGGCTCCCTCCGGCCAGGAAATAAAAAATGTCTTCCCGGTGGCGGTTAATAATGACTATGGCGATTTTGTCTTCCAGGCGACCGAAGCCCCGGGCGATTATTATTTCTATTACCTTCCCTATAAAATTGAAGGCCGGAATTACCCCAAAGTCACTTATCTGCCGGCTGAGTACCAGGCTGAAACCGGCTGGCTGCTGCGCAATGGCCTGAGACAGGATTGGCTGGCCCGCTTCAACCCCGGGAATTTTCCCCGGGCCGAGGTCCTGGTCTTTGAAGTCGTCGACGAATTCAGCAGTTTTTACCCGATGGAAATCATCGCCACCGAAGCTGAGGTCCGGCAGCTCCTGGAAAAATTTGGCCATCAGCCTTACCTGGTTTTTCCGGAAGACCGCCGCTTCCCGGTCCGGATGGCGGAATTTCTCCCGGCCCGATGGGTAGAAATTGGCCCGCGGGATTCGTTTGAAGGTCAGGCCGACCGGGGCGAATACTATGTTTTCCAGCTTGGACTTTTCGCTCATAAGGAAAAACTGGACAAAATCGGGGTCAGGTTTTCCGACCTGAAGCTAACCAACTCGGCCGTGGTCATTCCCGCGGCCGGGGCCAGCTGTTTGAACACGGGAGGTACTGGCTGGGACGGCCGGGAGTTCGAAAAAGAAATCAAACTGGAAAAAGGCCGGGTTCAACCCTTATGGTGCGGCTGGCAGATACCGGAAGAAGCGGTAGCCGGCGACTATACCGGGCAGGTAGAAATCCTGAGCGCCAGCGCAGCGCCCCGGACGATAAACCTCAAAATCAGGGTCAGCGACCGAGTCCGACCGGAGTCTGGCGATTCGGAGCTATGGCGACTGAGCCGACTGCGCTGGTTGAATTCTCTGCTGGCGGTTGACTGGGAGGTGGTCCCGCCTTTTACTCCCCTCGAGGTCAGAGGCCGAACCATCGCCTGCCTTGGCCGGAAAATCAGCCTGTCAAAACACGGCCTGCCAGAAGACATCCGGAGCTTCTTCAACCCCGAAGTTACGGCTGTAGGTCCCAGCTCCGTCGGCCTGCTGGACAGCCCGTTTGAGTTTGCGGTCCGCAACTATGCCGGTCTTTACCAGGAATTAAAAAACCGGTCTTTTGCCTTCACCCGGATCACCCCGGGAGAGGTCTGCTGGAAGGCGGAGAACGAAATCCCGGGCCTGCATCTGCTGCTGGAAGTCAACGGGCGGATGGAGTTTGACGGCTTCGTCGAATTCAGGCTCAAGCTCAAGGCGGTTGAAGAAGCGGAGGTTGATGACATCCGCCTGACTTTTGCCCTCAAAGAAGAAGTGGCCCGTTACATGATGGGCCTGGGCTTTAAGGGCGGGCGGAGGCCGCAGAGTTTTTCCTGGTCCTGGGACCGGGAGAAAAACCAGGATGCCCTGTGGCTGGGAACGGTCAACGCCGGTTTGCAGATTCAACTCCGGGCCGAAAACTACTCCAGGCCGCTCAACACCAATTTTTATACCCTGAAGCCGCTGAACCTCCCGCCCTCCTGGTGGAACGAGGGGCGGGGTTGGGTTTCAGTCAAAGAAGAACTGAAAAAAAATAAGAAGCAAAAACGCCTGCTGTTCACCGCGGCTGGAGGCCCGCGCAAAATCAGAGCGGGTGAGGAATTGCATTTCGATTTCAACCTGCTGCTGACTCCATTCAAGCCGACCAACCCCGGAAAACATTTTTCCGAGCGGTATTACCATGCCTATAAACCGCTGGAGGAGATTGCCGCCAGCGGGGCCAATGTCATCAACGTTCACCACGCCACCGACATCAACCCCTACATTAACTATCCTTTTCTGCAGCCGGAAAAAATGAAAGCTTACATCGACCAAGCTCACCAGCGGGGCCTCAAGGTCAAGATTTATTACACCATAAGAGAGCTCAGCAACCGGGCGGCCGAGCTGTTCGTGCTGAAGAGCCTAGGAAACGAAATCTTTACCGATGGTCCTGGGGGTGGTTACTCCTGGCTGCAGGAACACCTGCGTTCCAATTACATTGCCGGCTGGTTTGTGCCCGAGCTGAAGGATGCCGCGGTCATAAACAGTGGTATGTCGCGCTGGCATAATTATTACATTGAAGGTCTGGCCTGGCTCTGCCGCCACGTTGGCCTGGACGGCCTGTACCTAGACGACGTGGCCTTTGACCGGGTGACCATGAAACGAGCCCGGAAAGTTCTGGAAAAGTACCGCCCGGGTTCTTTGATTGACCTGCACTCGGCCAACCAGTACAACCCGCGGGATGGCTTTGCCTCGAGCGCCAACCTTTATCTGGAGCATTTTCCATACATCGACCGTCTGTGGTTTGGAGAATATTTTGATTACAACAGCCCGCCCGATTACTGGCTGGTGGAAATGTCCGGTATCCCCTTCGGGCTGATGGGTGAAATGCTGGAAAAAGGGGGCAACCCCTGGCGCGGGATGGTTTTTGGCATGACCGCCCGGCTGCCCTGGTCCGGCGACCCCAGGCCGCTCTGGAAGGTCTGGGATGAGTTCGGGATATCCGGAGCCCGAATGATTGGCTTCTGGTCGCCCTCCTGCCCGGTAAAAACCGGCCGCGATGATATCCTGACCACGGTCTACCTCCGGAAAGACAGGGCCCTGGTAGCCCTGGCCAGCTGGGCCGGTGAGCCGGTAGACTGCCGGCTGAATATAGACTGGAAAAAACTGGGGATTGACCCGAAAAAAGCCGTCCTCGAAGCCCCGGCCATTGAGAATTTCCAGCCGGCCCGGGAATTCCAGCCGGGAGAACCGCTGCCGGTAGAACCGGGTCGAGGCTGGCTGCTGATTATTAAGAGCCGTTAGGCCTCAGTCTGGTCCAGGCCGGGTGCCCTTCTTTTAGAAAAGAACCGCCCGCTACTACACTCATTGCTGGCCCAGCCACTCAATTATTAAATCTAAGTCAACAGGATTAATTTGCCCTGATAACTATTCACCACGCCAGAAATGGCCAGCCGCACTGGCCGTGGTCCGGTGATGTCCGGGCCTCACCGGAGCAAAAAGTCAATTTATTCTCTTGACAGACAGCCTCGAAAAAATTTAGCTTAATCCCGATGTCTCGTTTGAAAACCTTACTCCAGGAGGGATCATGAAAAATAAAAATCTCAGCTTGGCGCTGGTTTTTATCCTGATTACCGGCCTGGCTGGCTTCCTGGGCGCCCAGAAAACAGCCACCCCGGCCAGGGCCCAGAAGAAGGTAGAGAATACCGACCCGGCCCTGCGGCTCAAATGGCACCAGCAGCATCTGGAAATGAAGGCTTCAACTCCATATAAAGAACTTCAGTGGCGCCACATCGGCGGGGAAATCGAGAGCCAGGGCGGAAGATGCACCGATGTCGATGTGCCCAGAAATAATAAGAAGGTTATCTACGTGGCTACGGCCACCGGTGGCCTCTGGAAATCGGAAAATGCCGGCGTTACCTTCGAGCCGATTACCGACGACTTCCCCACTCTGTCCATCGGCGACATCGCCATCTCCGAATCCCACCCGAATATCATCTACGTAGGAACTGGCGAAGCCAACATTTTCCGGGCATCCATCGCCGGCACCGGCGTTTACAAGTCAACCGACGGCGGGAAAACCTGGCAGCACTGCGGCCTGACCGATACCAATACCATCGGCCGCATTCGCATCCATCCCACCAATCCTGATATCGTTTACGTGGCTGCTTCCGGGCATGAATGGACCTACAACCCCGAGCGCGGCGTTTTCAAGACGACCGATGGTGGCCAAACCTGGCAGAAAGTTCTCTACATAAACGAAAAGACAGGCTGCATTGACCTGGTGATGGACCCCAAAAATCCCGAAGTGCTGATCGCCTCCATGTGGAACAGAATCAGGCAGCGCTGGAGCGACCCGGTGCCCGAAGATGGTGACCATCTTTACAAGACCACCGACGGCGGAAAAACCTGGAAGCCACTGGCCAACGGCCTGCCAGAAACCAAATACACCGGTCGCATCGGCCTGGACCTCTGCGCCAGTAAACCCAACGTGGTCTACGCCTATGTTGATAACCATACACCTACCCGCCAGCCATCACCGAACGAACGTGATTCCTACGGCCGTCCACGCACCTACCCGGATATAGTGGGGGCAGAAGTCTATCGTTCGGACGACCAGGGTGAAACCTGGAAGAAAGTCAACCCGACCGACCGTCTGTTTGAAAGGTTCGGCGGGACTTACGGCTGGGTTTTCGGGCAGATAAGAGTGGACCCCGGCAACGAAAACACGGTTTATCTGATGGGGCTGGGACTCTATAAATCCACCGACGGCGGGAAGACCTGGACCCAGCTCTACTGGGAAAACCTCCACGGCGACCACCATGGCCTGTGGATTGACCCCGACGACCCGGACCACCTGCTCAACGTTAACGACGGGGGCTGCAACGTCTCCTTTGACGGCGGCCGAACCTGGCAGGATTTCTACCGGAAGATACCGGCCATCCAGTTCTACAACGTGGAATTCGACAGGCAGAAGCCGTTCACGGTTTACGGTTCGGTTCAGGACTCCGGCACTCACCGCGGGCTGGGAGTGGCACCCCAGCCGGCTGCTCCGCAGGCCGGCCAGAGGCGTTTTCGGCGGACCCGGGTTCGCTGGGAACCAGCCCCGGGCGGCGAGGGCACCATCATCGCTGTCGACCCGACCGACCCCAACACCATCTACTCTTCCTCGTTCTACGGACGGCTGATGCGCTCCGAATACAGAGATGGCACCTGGACCAGCAAGGACATCTACCCGAAACCGGCCGAAGGCGAGCCGGAGCATCGCGGCCAGTGGCTGGCCCCGACCATCATTTCCCCCCACAACCCGCATATTGTCTACCACGGTTTTCAGTATGTCTTCCGCTCGCTCAACCGCGGTGAAACCTGGGAAAAAATCAGCCCAGACCTGACGGCTTATGACCCCAAAAAGCAGGGCAAGCTTCCTTATGCCATACCCTTTGCCACGTTGACTGCCATCTCCGAGTCTCCGCTGAAATTCGGGTTAATTTATGCTGGAACTGACGATGGCCGGGTGCACGTTACCAGGGACGGTGGAGCTGCCTGGACCGAAATCACGGCCGGGTTGCCTTACAACAAGCATGTCTGGTGCCTTGAGGCTTCGAAATTTGACCAGGGCACGGTCTACATCGCCCTGATCGGCCGGCACGATGATGACTTTGCTCCTTACATATTTAAATCAACTGATTTTGGTAAAACCTGGGTCAACCTCAGCGCCAACCTTCCGGGCGGTCCGACCAACGTCATCCGGGAAGACCCAAGGAAAAAAGGACTGCTGTACGTGGGCACGGATTACGGAGTCTACGTCAGCACCGATGACGGAAAGAGCTGGAACTGCCTGGGCCGCGGTTTGCCCAACGTCCCGGTCTGGGATTTAAAAATACACCCGCGCGATAACATGCTGGTCATCGCCACCAACGGCCGCGGCATGTGGGTGATAGACGACCTATCCCAGCTGCAGAAATAGAAAATAAAGCAGAGTCAGGCCAGATTATTATAAGCTATAGCGAAGCGGGCTCAGGGAGCAACTTCAACCGGAGGAACAACATGAGACCGTGTCAAAAAATTTGCCGGCCGGCCAGGTTGATTCTATTTTCGCTGTGGCTGGTCTTTTTCCTGGGTACCGGTCTTTTCTCCCAGGAAAACATAAGGTTTGATGACCACTTCCTGGACGGGGCCCTGCGGATAAACCTTTACCTGGTGGGAGAAGCCAGGGAAGAGCAGATTATCGTCCACAGTATTTATCAGGAAGAACTCTGGCCGGAAAGCAAGACCAATCTGACCAACGCCTTCAACTATGGCCATTATTTTGTGAAAGTTTACGAGGTCAGCAGCAACAAGCTGGTATATGCTAAAGGGTTTGACTGCCAGTTCGGAGAATACCGAACGACCACTCCCGCCCTGAATGGTGTCAAGAAAGTTTTCCAGCGGGCTATCCGCATCCCCCGTCCCAAAGGCCGGGTCAACCTGGTTATTGAAAGCCGCGACCGCCAGAATCTTCTCCATCCTCTGTTGGCCGTCACCCTCGACCCGGATGATTACCACCTGATTCGGGAAAATCCGAAAAGTGATGATTCCGTCTTCGAAGTTCAAAAAAGCGGCCCGCCGGCCGAAAGAGTGGACCTGGTCTTTCTGGCCGAAGGGTACAGAGCAGAAGAACAGGACAAGTTCCTCAGTGATCTAAAAAGATTTTCCGGCTACCTGTTTGAGGTTGAGCCCTACCAATCCAACCGGGAAAAATTCAACATTTACGGTGTCTTCCGGCCCTCGGCTGAAAGCGGCAGTGATGAGCCGAGGCAGAAGTCTTATAAAAATACCGTGCTCAAAGCTTCTTTCAACGCTCTGGACCTCGACCGTTACCTGCTCTCCGAAGAGGGCTTCCTGATAAGAGAAATGGCGGCCCGGGTTCCTTATGATGCTATTGTCATCCTGGTCAACAGCAAAAGATACGGCGGGGGCGGAATTTATAACGACTACTGCATTACCACCGTTGATAACCAGGCCAGCAAGGCTGTTTTTCTGCATGAGTTCGGCCATTCCTTTGCCGGGCTGGCCGATGAGTATTACACTTCCGAGGTGACCTACAATGAATTCTACCCGCCTGGCGTCGAACCCCTTGAGCCCAACATCACCGCCCTGCTCGACCCGGAAAATCTTAAATGGAAAGACCTTCTATCTCCGGGTATCAGTATTCCAACTGAATACGGCAAAGAAGAGATGGAAAAGCTGCAGACCGAAAGGCGGGCCAACTTCCAGGAAATGAACCGGGCGGTGGAGGCAGCAAAAAAGAAAAACCTGAAAGAAGCAGACATCAAGAAGCTCCAGGCTGGCTTCCAGGCCAAAGATAAAGCCATCATGGAAAAAATCAAGACCATCCGGGAAAAATACAAAGACTTAGAAGATAAAGTTGGAGCCTTTGAAGGGGCCGGCTATACGGCCAAAGGTCTTTACCGCCCGATGATGTACTGTCTTATGATATCCAGCCCGAAGATGGAATTCTGTAAGGTCTGCCAGCGAGCTATTCAACAGATGATTGATTACTACAGTCGCTGAGCCTCATTCCGGAGCGCCATTTTATAATTAGATTAGAAGGAGTAACCATCGATGAAGCCCAAAAGCCCGGTCACATTTTTCCTGGGAGTATTTCTGTTTCTTATGGGATTGTGGGTAGTCGTAGCCCATAAAGGCTTTGGAGGTATAATCCCTCTCCTCATCGGAGGCAGTCTGGTTTACTTGAGCTGGAACCGGAGCCGAACGGCTACGTTAGTTTTTGGCCATACCATTATTGTGGCTGGCAGCTTTCTGGTCACCTGGGGAATTTATCTTCTGCCCTATTCTAAACCGACCTTAGCCCACGTCTTGGGCCGGCCCCTGTTCTGGGGCTTGATCTCAATTTTTGGCGGCATCTGTGCCAATTACCACGGTTTCTGCGCCTGCATCCGCAGAAAGTCTCTTAACATAGATAAAACTTAAAGGCTTTCTAATTTGGCAGACCGGGGATAAAATTAGCTTCAATTATTACCTTAAACCGAATGACCAACAGAGGCCATCCGTCCGGATTATTCCTCAAATGCCCTCGATCATAAGCCTCCGCCTCCGGTCTGGTCATTGACCGATTTTTCGGCTCCTGGCCCTGAACTGTCCTGAATAGCTTGCCTCCCGGTTTAGACTTTACCCGGGAAGCCAGAGCTTAAATTCAACGGAAAATAACCGATTGGGCCTTGACATAATTTTATAATTAGTCTAATATTATAATGATTTTAATATTATATTTATTTTAATCGGGAATTAGGATGGTAAAGGCAAGTTTGAGCAAAAAGAAAAGTCACCGCTGGAGCCTGGAAGATATCCGCGACTACCTGACCCAGCACGGCCTCCGGATCTCGCTTTACCGTCTTAAAATCTTTGAATATTTGATCAACGAGCGCACCCATCCCACGGCTGATGAAATATACCGCCAGCTGAAAAAGGAACTGCCGGCTATTTCTCCGGGAACCGTTTATAACACCCTGAGGCTGTTTCTGGAGAAAAAAATGGTCCAGCTGGTTAACCTGGAAAAGAACGAAGCCCGCTATGACGCCACCCTGTCCTGGCACGGTCATTTAAGGTGCCTGGGCTGCGGCCGGGTTTTTGACCTTCACATCGAAAACCTGAAGCTGGGAGGGCTGGAGGGCTTTGAGATATTCGAAAAGCATCTGAGCCTCAAGGGCCTCTGTCCTGAGTGTGTTAAAAGAAAAAAATATTAAAAGGAGGGTACTGATGGCTAAAAAGTATGGAGTTTACAAGTGCCTTAAATGCGGGAATATTGTGGAAGTCCTGCACGAAGGCCAGGGAACTCTGGTCTGTTGCGGTGAAGACATGGTTTTCCTGGAAGCTAAAACCGCCGACACCAGCCAGGAAAAACACGTGCCCTACATTGAGAAGGTAAGCGGCGGTTACCTGGTCAAGGTTGGCCAGAACCTGGCTCATCCCATGGAAGAAAAGCATTACATCGAATGGATTGAGCTTATGGCCGATGGACAGGTTTACCGACAGGAATTAAAACCCGGAGATAAGCCAGAAGCTTTCTTCCCCGTCAAAGCAGAACAGGTCCGGGCCCGCGAGTACTGCAACCTTCATCTTCTGTGGGAAAATAAAAATTAATTAATAAATTAAAAGGCAAAAAACAAGGAGGTTTAAGATGGAACACAACGAAACAAAAGGCATGCTTTTGATCGGCGAGAAACTGCCGGAAATGGCTGTCCACACTACTCACGGTGTTAAAAAATTGCCGAAGGACTATGCCGGAAAATGGCTGGTGCTGTTCAGCCACCCGGCTGATTTTACTCCGGTCTGCACCACCGAGTTCATGACCTTTGCCTCGATGCAGCCGGAGTGCAAGAAGCTCAACACCGAGTTGCTGGGCCTGTCCATCGACAGCACGTTCAGCCACATCGCCTGGCTGCGGACCATCAAGGAGAAGATCGATTACANNTTACTCCGGTCTGCACCACCGAGTTTGTCTCCTTCGCCAAAAACTACGACCAATTCCAGAAGCTCAATGCTGAGCTGCTCGGCCTGTCCATTGACCAGGTCTTCAGCCATATCAAGTGGGTAGAATGGATTGAGAACGAACTCAAGGTGGAAATCCCCTTCCCCATCATTGCTGACGATATGGGCCAGGTGGCCATGAAGATGGGTATGCTCCATCCCGGCGGTGGAGCCAAGACGGTCAGGGCAGTCTTCATCATTGACCCCGAAGGCATAATCCGCCTCATTCTCTACTACCCCGCTGAAGTCGGGCGCAACATGGCTGAGATCCTCCGCGTGCTGGAAGCCTTCCAGGTATCCGATAAGCACAACGTGGCTATGCCGGCAAACTGGCCCAACAACGAGCTGATTAAAGACCGGGTCATCGTGCCGCCGCCAACAGATATCAGGGTAGCTAAAGAACGCAAGAAACAATACGAATGCTTTGACTGGTGGTTCTGCCACAAGAAGGTGTGACCAGGGCAAAAGGACTAGGAAAGCCGGGGGCTGGCTCTGGCAGCCCCCTTTCTTTTTTAAGTAAACCTGCCCCGATTGCACTGATATCCGGGCCAGCCAGAAGGCGGCCGGGCAATTTTGACAGCCAT
>DMVN01000029.1 GCA_003476685.1 Acidobacteriota bacterium
GGGGAGCCAGCCGGGCCGTATTCATCGAGGCCTTGCCTCAGGCCGCCAGAATCATCCAGGCCAACCTGGCCCGCTGTCAAGCTGAGGACCTGGGACTGGTGCTGAACCAGGAGTTCAACCGGGCGGTAATAGAGCTGGGTAAAAAGGGGGTAAAGTTTGACCTGATTTTTCTGGACCCTCCCTACCAGTTGCTGGAGGAACGTAATCCGCTCAAGGTAATAAGGAAGCGCGGCATCTTGAAGCCCTCGGGCCTGCTGATAATCAGGCATCATCGCCGCTATTCGCCCTCGCCTGAAGATTTCAGGTTGCTTCGCCGGGTAGACTTCGGAGATGACCTCTTTTCCTTTTATTCCGGGGAAGTGGTGGCCGCGGCCAGAAATGAGAAGAAGGATGATGATTCTGATTGAACTGAAGGGGATTATTTAGTAAAATTAAACAGTTATTTTAGCGGGTTGGTGAGCAATGTCCAGGAACGACCGTAAGGTAGAGCCCTTCTGGGAAAAGGAACCGGTCCTTAAAGAGGAGGAAATGTTTTCCGGCCTCGGGCCGGCCCGGGGGTCAATCCTTTTTCTCGGCCGCTACACGTTAAAAGAAGTGATGGCTGTTCTGGCCAAAAAGAGCTTTTTCCGGGAAGCCAAGAAAAAAAATCTCTGGCCGATTAAATACCGGATGGATTCTTCCGCTTATCCCGTTCAGAGGCTTCTTATCTACTGGGAAGATGAAAAACCGGAACGGATAATCGTTGACCTGAAAATAAGGGAAGCTGAGGTCAGCTTCACCGCCCCGCGCCGGCATGGCTATAAGCTGCCGCCCCAGCGCTGTCTGCTGTTCGAGTGGTTAACCCTGCAGAATCCCCGCCTGAGCTTTGATGACAAGCATCCGCCGCTGCCCGGACAGAACAAGCCCGGCTTGAGTCTTTCTAAGAAAATCCTGGAAATCTTTCTCCACCTGGGCCGGCTGATTAATCTTGACGCCCTGGTAGCTTTTCCAGCCTATTTTCACAACGCCCTGCTTTTCTCTCGCTATTTTCAATTTGTCGACCCAGTTAAAGAGGGAGAAATCAAAGCTATCAGGAAGCAATTCAGCCATGTGCCCTTCCGGCAACTGGCCTGGGCGGTTCACCTGGGGTGTGTTCGGGACGAAGACGGCCGGGTCTATGAATGGCAGGCTGAGGAACAGGTTTTTCCGCTGACTCAGACCATGAAAGACTACCTGGAATCAAAAATTTACCGGGAAATCGCCCGCCACGTGCAAAAGACGGCCACTTTCAGTCTGGACTGGGACCTTTTCCAGCAAAAGTCGCGGGACCAGGGCCTCCTTTACTGACAGTTCAAAAACTGCTATAATCAATTGCCTTAAGAGTAAGAGGAGACAAGTTCATGAAAAAAGGAATTCATCCAGAATACCAGGAATGCACCGTCATCTGCGCCTGTGGCAATACTTTTAAGACCAGGTCCACCAAAAAAGAAATAAGAGTGGAAATCTGTTCCCAGTGCCACCCCTTCTTCACCGGGAAGCAGAGAATAGTAGATACCGCTGGACGGGTGGAGAAATTCAGGAAGAAATATGCTACCAAGACCAAAAAATAAACCTTATGCTCCAGGAATTAAAGACTTTAGAGGACAAATATAAGCAGATTACCGCCCTTCTGTCCGACCCTCACATTTCAGCCAACCCCCAGAAAATAAAAGAATTATCAAGGGAAAGGTCTGAGCTCGAACCCCTGGTCAGGAAATATGAAGATTATAAAAAAGTAGTCAGGGAGCTCAGGGAAACCGAGTCCATCCTGAGCGATGGCCAAGCAGAGCCCGAGCTCAGGCGGCTGGCCGAGGCTGAACTGTCTCACCTCAGGGAAAAGAAAGACCGGCTGGAACAGGAATTGAAAAAACTCCTCCTGCCCCGGGACCCCAACGATGAGAAAAACGTCATCCTGGAAATCAGAGCCGGGGCCGGCGGGGACGAGGCCTCTCTCTTTGCTCAGGACCTGCTCCGGATGTACACCCGTTACGCCGAGCACAAGGGCTGGAAATGGGAGCTGATGGACGTCAGCTATTCCCCGGTCGGTGGCATCAAAGAGGCCATCGTCAACATTCAGGGGAAAAGAGTCTACTCTTTCCTGAAATACGAGAGCGGGGTACACCGGGTGCAGCGGGTGCCGAAAACGGAAGCCTCCGGCCGGATTCATACCTCGACCGCCACCGTGGCCGTGCTGCCCGAAGCCGAGGAAATTGACCTGAAGCTTGACCCCAAGGACCTGAAGATTGAAGCTTTCGGTGCTTCCGGGCCCGGCGGCCAGAACGTTAACCGCAACTACACGGCCATCAGGGTAACCCACAAGCCATCGGGGCTGGTGGTCTCCTGCCAGGATGAAAAATCGCAACACCGCAATAAAGAAAAAGCCCTGAAGATTCTCAGGACCAGGCTGCTGGATATGGCCCGGCAGGAACAGCTAAGCCGGATATCCCGGGACAGAAAAAAACAGGTGGGAACCGGGGAGAGAAGCGAGAAGATCCGGACCTATAATTTCCCGCAATCCAGAATTACCGACCACCGTCTTAACGAAAACTTTTACAACGTGGAAAGCATCATGGACGGTGAACTGGACGACCTGGTGGAGTGGCTGATTGTCCATTTCCAGACCAGGGCCCTGGAAGAAGAAAAATCGAGGTTGTCGCCGGAAGAACAAGTTGAAATATAAGAGTCTGGAACAACTTTTCCGCCAGACAGCCAGTCGTTTGAGCCTCTCCTCCTGTCCCTTCCTCGAAGCCCGGCTGCTGATTCAAAAAGCGGCTGGCTGGGATGAATCAGAGTTTTTCCGGCAGCTGGATTCTCCAGTCAGGCCGGTTCTTTTAAGGAAACTGGAAACCCTGGTCAGGCGGAGGCTGTCCGGCTGGCCTGTGGCTTATCTCCTGGGCCGGAAAGAATTCTGGAGCCTGGAGTTCAAGGTCAACCGCCTGGTCTTAATCCCGCGTCCAGAAACAGAGCTGGTGGTGGAAAAGGTGCTATCGCTGCCCCTTTCTGATGAATGCCGCCTGCTCGATGTGGGCACCGGCTGCGGCAACCTGGCCGTGGCCCTGGCCAGGGAAAAGCCTTTGGCCAGAGTGGTGGCTGCGGATATTTCCAGACGAGCGCTGAGGCTGGCGGCCGAAAACGCCAGGAAAAACCGGGTGAAAAATATTACCTTTGTTCACAGTGACCTGCTCGAATATTTCATAAAGAGAAAGCTGCAGTTCGAAGCTATTGTCAGCAACCCGCCTTATGTTTCCCAGAGCGACTGGGAAAAGCTCGACCGGCCGGTCAGAGATTTTGAACCGAAAAGAGCTCTGGTGGCCGGTCCGACCGGACTGGAAATAATTGCCAGGTTGGTTAGCCAGGCCGACCTCTGCCTCCGGCCGGGCGGCTTTCTGGTTTTTGAGTTCGGAGCCGGGCAGGAAAAAGAAATTTTCAAATTATTTGGCCCG
Organism: Acidobacteriota bacterium; assembly: GCA_003476685.1. GTDB lineage: Bacteria > Acidobacteriota > Aminicenantia > Aminicenantales > Saccharicenantaceae > Saccharicenans. The sequence goes on from DMVN01000029.1 coordinate 3,462, forward strand.
GGCTGGTCCCGGCCCGAAATCACCAAAGATTATTCGGGTCAGCCCAGGGTGATGTCGGCCAGGAAAACCAGTCAGAGCTAAAGCCAGCCAGTGCGGTTAATTCAGTTTATTCGTTTTTTAGTTTGGCCAGGCGGTGGTATTCCTCGAAAGAAGGTAGCAGCCTGGTAGTCTCAAAGCGGATTCTCTCCCAGCGGTCCAGCTCCAGGGCGCAGAAGGCTTCGACCACCAGCGGGTCAAACTGGGTCCCGGCGTGGTTGACTATTTCCTGGCGGGCAGTCAAGAAATCCTGTTCCGGCCGGTAGGGACGGTGGGAGGTGATGGCATCCAGGGCGTCGGCCAGGGCGAAGATCCGGGCTTCCAGCGGGATCTCTTCCTTCTTCAACCCCCGGGGATAGCCGCTGCCGTCGTATTTCTCGTGATGGTAGAGGATAATGTTGCCCACTTCTTTGAGGAGTTTCATTTCCTTGATCAGGCCATAACCGAGCGTCGGGTGGAGCTTGATTTTCTCCCATTCCACCGGGGTCAGGGGCCCCGGCTTCTTCAAGATAGAATCGGGAATGGCAATCTTGCCGATGTCGTGGAGCAGCGCCCCCTTCCTGATGTTATCCAGGATTGCTTGGTCCCTGATGCCCAGGACTTCAGCCAGCACCTGGCTGTACTTGGAAACCGTCCTGGAATGACCGAAGGTCTCAACATCCCTCAGGTCCAGCGCGGTCATCAGGTTTTCTACCGTAGTGTCATAAATTTCTTCCAGTTCCAGCATCTTCCGGATGTGGCGGGAATGCTCCAGTTTGAGCTTGGTCAGGTTCTTGAGATAGTATTCGTTTTCCAGCTTGAGCTGCCGCCTCTGGACTTCGGCCCGGAGGGCAGAAAAAATTGCCAGCAGGTTATTTCTGGGGCAGAGGAAGTCTATCAAATTCTCTTCAAGCGGCCGGAGATACTGGCCGGCAGCGGCCGCTGGTGTCAGCACTATCACGCTCAGGCGGGGATAGGATTTTTTTAACTGCTTGATGACCAGCGGCAGCTTGCGGTTGCTGCCCGAGTCGGCGGCCAGAACCAAAACTGCGTTCTTCAGACTGTTGGCTGAAGCCAGCTGATTTAAGCTGGCACTTTCTTCCACTTCGGCCGGCAACCGGTGGCAGATTTCGACCAGACGCTGCCTGAACTTGTTTTCCGGAATGACCAGGACTATTTTCAGGTGATGGTTATTATTAGCTCCGCCGCTCATTTTCTTTAATCCTGTATACATCAAATTGTAATTTTAGGCAAGTTTTTTGAAAAGCTTTGGCCAGGGCTGCCATAATTTCTTTCAGTCAGACAGAAATTCTGGCTGTCAGCGGGGGTGATATTTCTGGCCAGAGTTCGCCTCTGCTGGTTAGATTGTTTCCCCCTTCCCTGTGGCTAAATTCCCCGATCAGCTCACCCGTCATTTGCCTTGACAGGCGGAACGGGTTGAATTTAGAATAGCCTTGCCAGGGCCGAAAAAAAAGGCAAAGGACAGGGCTATGAGTAAAAGCGAGCACTTGGTAAAAAAACCGGTGTCCATCATCCAGGAAATCGAAAATCAGCTGGAAGACTACCTGCGCCGGCAGCGGGAAGAGATCGAAAAATCGCTGGAAGAAAGAATTCAGAAAGAAAGGGAACTGGCCCGGCAGCAGCTGGCCGAGATAGAGCAAGCTGTTAAAAAGCAATGGCAGGCCCTGGAAGAATACGGCAACGTCTGGGAGCAGTTCGAAGGACAGCGCCAGGAAATTTTGCAGAAAATAAAAGACTGCCTGGAGAAGATAGCCGGGAGGCAAAAGGAAATAGAAGAACTGGCCAGGGCGACCGCCGAGGATATAAAAGCACTCAGCCAGTGGCAGGAGGAGCTGGAAGAACTACGGCGGGAGTCCATGGAGCGAGCGGCCTTTCTTAAGCAGGGCCTGGAGGAAAAATTCGGGCTTAAGGCTGAAAGGCCCCAGCCGGCTGAGGCCGAGAGGCTCAGCCTCGACCTGACCCCGGAGCTGGAAAAACTTAAAAAAGTCAAAGAACTCCTGCTGCTGGAAAGCGGTCAAGCAGGTAGGCCGACCCCGGCGGTCCCGACGGAAGAAACGGCAGCGGAGGTTGCGGAAGAACCTGAACCCGCCACCCGCGTCGGGCTGACTCCGGAAGCCGAGGCCCTGGTTCCGGAAGAGAGACCGGAGCCGGAACAGACCTTGGCCCGGCCAGAAGCGGTGGAGACCAAAGCCGAGACCCGGCCCTTAAGCCTGGAAGACAAGCTGGCCGAAGAGATCAAGAGAACGATTACCGAGAGGCTGGAAGCCAGGCAGCTCCAGCCGGAAGAAAATCAGGAAACCACTGCCGGCTTCCAGGAAAATCTGGGGAGAGTTTCTCGGCTGGATCTGGAGGAATTCTACCGTCAGGAGCAGGCTAACGGCTACAGCCCGATAGGCTTTTACCAGAAGGGTAAAAAGAGCATCCTGGAAGCAGAAGAATTGCTGACCAAAATTAGAGAGGCGGTGGAAGAGGCCAGGAAGCTGAATTACAAACT
>DMVN01000044.1 GCA_003476685.1 Acidobacteriota bacterium
ACTTGAGAAGCTGGTCAAAAAAGAGTATACTCTCTTAACCTTTGAGGACGACCGGTATCCCCGGCTGCTCCGGGAGGTGGTGGAACCGCCCCTTGTCCTGTATTGCTTCGGCCAGCCTGAAATCCTGAGCTGGGCTGCCGTGGCGGTGGTCGGTTCCAGGAAACCGAGCCCCTACGGGAAGATGCTGGCCGACAGGCTGTCGGAGGAGCTGGCGGCCTGCGGTCTGGTAGTGGTCAGCGGTCTGGCCAGAGGCATAGACACTCTGGCTCACCGGGGAGCCCTCAGAGCAGGTCGGACAGTGGCCGTCCTCGGGTCCGGCCTGGAGAACATCTATCCAAAGGAAAACAGAATGCTGGCAGACAGAATCGCCGAGAAGGGAGCGGTGGTCAGCGAATACCCGCTGGACTCCGAGCCCCTCGGCTTTCATTTCCCACTGCGTAACCGGGTAATCAGCGGGCTCAGCCTGGCCTCCCTGGTAGTAGAAGCGAGTCTCAAATCAGGGGCTCTCATCACTGCCAGGCTGGCGGCCGACCAGGGTCGGGAAGTCCTGGCCGTCCCGGGCCCGGTTGACTCCGAGCTCAGTCGTGGCACCAATTTCCTGCTCAAGCAGGGGGCCAGGCTGGCCGAATCGGCCGAGGATGTTCTGCTGGAGCTGCCTTCCCCCTGGAAAGAAGCCGCCCTCAGCCGGCTGGCCGAGAAAAAACGGTCGCGCCCGGAGCTGGCCGGACGGGAAAAGGAGGTCTATCAGGCCCTGCCCGAGACCTCTCTTATTCACATCGATGAGTTATCTGATAAAATTCAGGTATCGGTGGCCGAGCTGCTGACTGTTCTGCTCGGCCTGGAGATGAAAGACCTGGTGGTGCAGGAAGCCGGGAAATTTTTCCGCAGGAGACTTTAAGTGGGTAAAGCCTTAGTTATCGTCGAGTCCCCGGCCAAGGCCAAGACCGTCAACCGCTACCTGGGTCCCGGTTATCTGGTCAAGGCTTCCATGGGGCACGTCTGTGACCTGCCCAAGAGCCGGCTGGGGGTTGACCTGAAAAATGATTTCAAGCCTACCTATCAGATAATTCCGGAAAGGAAACGTCTGGTGGCCGAGCTCCGGAAGCTAGCCCGGGAGGCGGAGAAGGTGATCCTGGCGGCCGACCCTGACCGTGAGGGTGAAGCCATTTCCTGGCACCTGAGCCAGCTTCTGGAGACCGAGAACCCGAATGTTTACCGGGCGGTTTTCCACGAGATTACCGAGGAAGCTATTAAAGAAGCCTTTGCCCAGCTGGGGCCGCTCGACCAGAATAAAATTAACGCCCAGCAGACCAGGAGAATCCTTGACCGCCTGGTGGGTTATCTAATCAGCCCCCTGCTCTGGAAAAAGATTGGCCGGGGTCTGAGTGCCGGCCGGGTGCAGTCGGTGGCTTTGAGGTTAATCTGTGACCGGGAACGGGAAATCCGGGACTTCAAGCCGGAAGAATACTGGACCATTGCCGCCATCCTGAGGGCCGAAAATCCACCGGAATTCCGGGCCCTGCTGGCCAGAATAGACGGTAAGAAAGCCCGGGTCCGGGACGAAAAGTCGGCCCTGGAAATCCTGGAGGTCTGCCGCCAGCAGCCTTTTATCCTGGAAAAAATTCAGGTTAAGGCCAGGAAGAAGAACCCGCCCGCTCCCTACATTACTTCCACCATGCAGCAGGATGCCTACCGTCTGCTTCGCTTTCCGGTTAAAAAGACCATGATGGTGGCCCAGAGACTTTATGAAGGCCTGGAGCTGGGAGAGATGGGCCCGGTCGGATTGATTACCTACATGCGCACCGATTCAGTGCGGATTTCAGAGGTCGCCCGGCAGGCGGCCAGGAAATATATCGCTGAGCACTTCGGCCCGGAATTTGTCCCGGCCAAGGCTGCCCCGCACAAGTCGAGAAAAACTGCTCAGGAAGCTCACGAAGCCATCCGCCCGACCCACCTGGAACTGACTCCGGAAAAGGTCAAACCCTATCTTAAAAAGGAAGAATATGACCTCTACCGGCTCATCTGGAACCGGTTTCTGGCTTCGCAGATGAGCCCGGCCGAGGTGGAAGAAACCCAGTTTGATATCAGGGTGGACCGCTACGGGTTCGTGGCCAGGGGTGAGGTCATCAAGTTCAAGGGCTTCCTGGAGCTCTACGAGAAACAGCACCTGCGCTTTGAAAACAACCTTAACGGTGAAAGTAAGACCGGGCCGGAAGAGTCCATAGAGAAAGAAGAAGGGCAACTGCCACTGGCGCGGGAAGGAGAAAGGCTCAGCCTGGTCGACCTCGTGAGCAAGCAGAATTTTACCCAGCCGCCACCGCGCTATACCGAAGCCACCCTGGTCAAAGAGCTCGAGGCCCGGGGCATCGGCCGGCCCAGTACCTATGCCCCCATCATCACCACCCTGCAGGACAGGACTTACGTGGTCAAAGAGGAAGGCCGGTTCCGGCCGACCGAGCTCGGCCTGTTTGTCACCGACTTTCTGGTCAAGAATTTTGCTGAACTCTTTGATTATAAATTTACGGCCAGGATGGAAGAAAAGCTGGACCGCATCAGCGATGGCCAGGCCGACTGGCTGGAAAACCTGAGGCAGTATTATCAGTTGCTGAAGCAATACCTGGAGCGCGGGCACGAAACTGAATCAGTCAAGAAAAACGGTATCCCGGTCGAGGACAAATGTCCAAAATGCGGCAAGAACCTGGTCATCAAAGAAGGACGCTATGGAAGGTTCAAGGCCTGTTCCGGCTATCCCCAATGCGATTATAAAGAGTCGCTGGTAAAAAAGGAAAACAGACTGGCGGAGAAAAACTGTCCCAAGTGTGGGTCGCCCCTGGTCCACCGCCGGGGGAAGTTCGGGCCGTTCATTGCCTGTTCCAATTATCCCCGCTGTGATTACATCCAGAAAAAAGAAAAGATAGACACCGGCCTGCCCTGTCCCCTGGGCTGCGGCGGTACCATCATCAAGCGCCAGACCCGGCGGGGAAAAAATTTTTNNGAAAATATTTTTATGGCTGCAGCCATTATCCTAAATGCAAATTTGCCAGCTGGGATGAGGTCATCCTCCGGGATTGTCCGAAGTGCGGGGCCAAGTTCCTGCTGAAGAAAGCCCCGGCCAAGAAAAAGTCTTATGTTTATTGCCGGAGCTGCGATTATGTGGATTACGGGCCAGAAGACCAGGCGGCTGCCCCGGGCCAGCCGGCGCCAGCCGGTGTAGAGAAAACCATAGGGGAAGAACCCGCGGGCGGTAGCGTGAAGGAAGCGGCCACCGGAAAAGATGAAAAAAGAGATTGACCAGTTTCTGGATTTTCTGAAGTTCGAAAAAAACGCTTCTCCTCATACCATTGCCGGCTATCGCCGCGACCTGAATCAGCTGGCCGCTTACCTCAGGGAAAATGGCTATACCTGGAGAACGGCCGAGACCCTGACCCTGCGCGGTTTCCTGGCCGAACTCCATGAACGGAAGCTGAAAAAGAGTTCCATCGTCCGCAAGCTGGCGGCCATGCGCTCCTTTTTTGAATTCGGTCTGAGAAAAAAATGGCGGGAGGATAATCCAGCCAGTGCCCTGTCCACTCCCCGGCAGGAGCAGAAAATCCCCGGTTTTCTCACGGAGGAAGAAACAGCTCAATTCCTGGAATGGCCAGTCGACCGGGCCGAGCCCCTGGATGTCCGGGACCGGGCCATACTGGAATTATTGTATGCCTCCGGGCTGCGGGTCTCGGAGCTAACCGCCCTTGACCTGGAAGACCTGCATTTAAGAGAAAGGCTGGTACGGGTTAAAGGCAAA
>DMVN01000081.1 GCA_003476685.1 Acidobacteriota bacterium
GGACCATGTTCCGACTATACTTTTTAGCCAGAGAAAGGGGGCAATCATGAAAAGAATACTGTTGGTAGAAGACGACCACAGTCTGAGCCTGCTTTACCAGGAAGAACTCGCCAGGGAGGGCTACGAGGTGGTCCTGGCCGGAGATGCTGAATCGGCCCTGGAAAAAATCAGCTCCGGCCCCTTCGACCTGATTATCACCGACATCAGGATGCCGGGAAAAGACGGAATTGAGCTCATCTCCAGCATCATGGGCATGAGAAAGGATATCCCCATCATCATCAACACCGCCTACCAGAGTTACAAAGGTGACTTCATGACCTGGGCCGCCGATGCCTACCTCATCAAGTCTTCTTCCCTGGAGGAACTAAAATCCAAAATAAAAGAATTGCTGGCCGATTAACAGAAACTGGGCAAGTAGAAAGGTTGAGGTAAAATGCCAGAACTGAGAAAAGACATAGTCACAGGTCGCTGGGTAATAATCGCCACCGAAAGGAGCAAGAGGCCCGATGACTTCAGGCCGGCTCAACCCGTCGAACCAAAAAAAGAAAGCCTGGCTTTCTGTCCATTCTGTCCTGGCAACGAGTCCAAGACTCCGCCTGAAGTCTATGCCGTCAGGGAAGACGGCTCAACTGCCGACCAGCCCGGCTGGCAGATAAGGGTCGTGCCGAACAAGTTTCCGGCCCTGCAGCCGGGCTCACCGCCACCCAAGAAGGTAAAAGGAGTCTACCAGTGGATGGAGGGGGTCGGGGTGCACGAAGTTATCATCGAGACTCCCGACCACAACCAGGAGCTGTCCGACCTGCCGCTTGAACATCTGGGCCGGGTTATCCAGGTTTTCCGGGAAAGGACGATTAACATCGAAGAACTCTATCATCATCAGTACGTCCAGATTTTCAAAAACAAGGGCCGGGAAGCTGGGGCCTCTCTGTCCCATCCTCATTCGCAGCTGATTGCCACGCCCATCGTGCCCAAGAGAATCAAAGAGGAAATCTACGGGGCTGAACGTCTATTCCGTAACCAGTTCCGGGAATGCGTTTTCTGCCGGATGCTGAGGGAAGAACGGGCTTCGGGCGAGCGTTTGATTTATCAGAACGAGAAATTTGCGGTGCTGACACCCTATGCTTCGCGTTTTCCGTTTGAGATGGCCATTTTTCCCCTGAGGCACTCGGCTTTCTTCCGGGCCATCGAAGACGAAGAAACCCTGTTTCTGGCTGAGGCTCTGAAAGAAGCCGTCGGTCGCCTGAAACTGCAGCTGGCCGACCCGGCCTTTAACCTGGTCTTCCACCAGGCTCCCAATCCCCAGGTTTCGGAGAAAGCCTGGCCGGGCATTGATTCCTATTACCACTGGCACATAGAGATTATGCCGATTCTGACCAAGGTAGCCGGGTTCGAGCTGGGCACCGGCTTTTACATCAACCCGGTGCCGCCGGAGGTAGCGGCCGGGTACCTCAGGAAGAACGAGCAGCCGGCCAGCTGAGAATCCGGGTGTAGAGCTGGAAATAATCTTCGGCCGATTTTTCCCAGGAAAAATTGCTGGCCAGGGCATTGTCAACGAGCCTTGACCAGTAGGGTTCCTGCCGGTAAAAAGCCAGGGCCCGGTTGATGGCTTCCAGCATGGCCCCGGTCTCATAGTTCTCAAACAGGAAGCCATTGCCCTGAAGGGTTCCCGGGTTGAATTCCCGGACACTGTCTTTAAGGCCACCAGTACTCCGGACGATGGGGATAGTTCCATACCTCAAGCTGTACATCTGGGTCAGGCCGCAGGGTTCGTAGCGCGAAGGAATCAGGAAAAAATCGCTTCCGGCATAAATCAGGCGGGCCAGGCGGTCATCAAAAGCAATCCTTAAACCCAGACGGTCAGGATATTTGTCCCGGGCTTCAACCAGCAGGTTCTGGATTTCCTTTTCCCCGGTTCCCAGGATGACCAGATAAACCTCTTCCTGCAGCAGTTTATCCAGGCTTCTGACCAGCAGGTCAAAACCTTTCTGGCCGGCCAGCCTGGAAACCATGCCTATGATTGGCCGGGGCGTGGCCAGCGGGAAGTTGAAGGCCCGCAGCAACTCCAGCCGACAGACGGTTTTCCCGGCCGGGTTGTCCTGGCTGTAATGGGCCGGCAAAGCCGGGTCGGTGGCCGGATTCCAGTCCTGATAATCAATTCCATTAAGAATGCCGAACAGCCGGTCCGACCTCAGGCGTAACACTCCATCGAGACCGAAGCCGAATTCCGGCGTCTGGATTTCCAGGCTATAAGTCGGGCTGACCGTGCTGATGGCATCGGAGTAAAGCAGTCCTGCCTTCAGGAAATTAACCCGGCCGTAAAATTCCAGGTTTTCGGGATTGAAGAGAGTCGCGGGCAGACCAATTTTTTCCAGGAGTTCGGGCGGGAATAATCCCTGGTAGGCCAGGTTATGGATGGTAAAGAGCAACCTGGTCCGGGCCAAGAAATCATCAGCCTGCCGGCCGTGGCGGAGGTAGGCGAAAGCCAGGGCCGACTGCCAGTCATGAGCGTGGATCAGGTCCGGCTTAAAGTCCAGGGCCGGCAGAGTTTTCAGCGTGGCCAGGGAGAAAAAGGCGAAGCGCTCCCCGTTATCAGGGTAATCGCCTTCGGCCGTGCCGTATAAGTAATCGCGGTCATAGAAAGCCGGATTATCTATCAGGTAAACGGGGAAACCGTCGGCCTGGTACTCATGGACGGAAAAAATTTTTTCAGCTCCGGGCCAGTTGATTTCCAGGCCCTCCAGCTTTGGCTTTAGGGCCAGGTTCTTTTTTCGGACCTCGCGGTGGAGCGGCATCATCACCGCCACTTCCAATCGTGGATTCCGGCTTAAGTATTTGGGCAGTGCTCCGGTGACGTCGGCCAGGCCCCCGGTTTTGGCCAACGGGGCCATTTCCGGCGTCAGAAACACCACCCTGATTCTGTTTTTAGCACTCATATCAGCTCCTTAAAGCTCAATTTCTTTCCGGGAAAAAACCACCCGGGAGAAGCATTCCGGTATATGAGAATCGTAAACTCCGTGGGCGTTTAAAGCCCAGCCAGCGGCGGGNNCGGCGGGTTCCAGGCGGCGGCCACCGACTTCCAGGCTCTGGAAGCGAGAAAAGCTCATCAGCCAGACATCCCCGTCTTGCGGCGGCAGCGGACGCCCCTGGGCCAGGACCTCAAAGCCCGTCCAAGGGAAGGCCAGTTCTACTGTCCAGCCCCGGTCAAGGTCGGAGGAATCATTCAGGCTGCCCTCCACCCGGACCGCCCACTTCAACCCGGGAAAATCCCAGTCCAGGAAGGCCCAGCGTTTTCCCCGCGGATGGCGTCCCCAGCGGGAGGAGTCCTGGTAGCCGCCCAGAACATCAACTTCATGGATGTAAAGGTCAAACTCGGGCCGGTCAAAAAAGCTTCCCCTCTTCAGAGCCTGCTGCCAGATGTAGAAAACTTCATAAATCGTGCCCAGGGCATTGAGCTGAAGCTCATAATAACAATCGGGACCGGCGATGAAGACCTCAACATCATTCTCCAGCCAGAGGAAAGAATCGCGCCGGGTGAAATGGGCCTGGACATCTGGCTCCTCCACCCAGAAGGCCAGGTAAAAACAAGCTTCATCCCAGAGGGCAGCAATCCTGGTCTCCAGCGGAGCTGGCTGTCCGCTGACCAGGTCGACGAACCGGGAAGAGCGCGGGGCTTTCTGCCAGACCGGTTTTTCCAGGTTGCCATCAACAAGCGGCGGCTGTGGCGTTCGGAAGCAGTGATAGACTGCCGGCGGGGCCGGCATCATCTGGCTTAAATCATAAAGTCTGTTTTCCATGAGCCCGATCAACCTGAAATAAATTTTCGGAAAATTCATCTTACCAGTAAAACTGCATAATGACAATCAGCCTCATCCCCCTGACTTGGCGGAAAGCTGAGGTTGACAGCCAGGGCGGGGTAGGGCAGAATAATCAGCCGATGATAGTTGTGGCTGCTGTAATCAAGAAAGACGGCCGGGTGCTTCTGGCTGAACGTTCAGGGAAAGGCCCGGCGGGCGGCTGGGAATTTCCAGGCGGCAAAGTGGAAAGAGGCGAAACTCCCGAACTGGCTCTGGCCAGGGAGATCCAGGAAGAGCTGAAAGTCACCATCAGGGTCGGGCCTCTGCTGGATACGGTCAACCTGCCCGACCTGCCCGGAACGAAGCTGATGGCCTTTGAAGCTGAACTGCTGTCTGACACCATCAGCCTGACTTCACATGGCTGCTATGCCTGGGCCAGGCCGGAGGAATTGTGGCAATTCCGGTTATTGCCGGCCGACCGGGAACTGGTGGAACGGCTTCAGGCCCGGAATTATTTCCGCTGACCAGAAGACGATTGCTTTCCGGCTCTTACCAGGGAGATAATAAGCTCAAAGATTTTTCGAAAAATTTAAATGGAAAGACCAGGCCCCAAAAAACAGACCTCCGGCCAGGGAACCGCCGCTCCGGGTGTTGTTCTCAAACCGGGCCGGGAAAAGTCAGTCTTAAACCGCCACCACTGGATCTTCTCCGGGGCCATCCAGTCCTACCCAGAAAACTTTGTCAACGGGGAAGTGTACCCCGTTTACTCGGCCGGGGGACAGCTTCTCGGTTACGGTTACTTTAACCAGAAATGCTCGCTGGCCGGTCGGCTGCTGAGCTTTGGCCACCTGCCTCCGGCCGAAGCTGTCCGCGAGAATCTGAGACTGGCCCTGCAACTCAGGCAGTCGGTTGGCCGGGGGTATGAAGCCGTCCGGCTGGTCAACGGCGAGAGCGATAACCTGCCCGGGCTGATAGGCGATCGCTACGGCCAGGGGCTGGTTATCCAGATTTCCACCTTGGGCCTGGAGAAGCTGAAAGACCGCCTGCTGGATTTGCTGTCCGAGTTTCTCCGGCCGGCTTTTATTTACGAGAAATCCCTGATTCCTTCCAGGAAAGAAGAAGGGCTGCCGGAATTTGAGGGACTTCTGGCCGGCCGGTTACAGGAACCGGTGCTGGTGGAAGAGAATGGCCTGAAATTCAAAATCTACCTGACCGATTCCCAGAAGACTGGATTTTTCCTGGACCAGAGGGAAATGCGGCAGCTGGTTCGCTCTCTGGCCCGGGGCTGGAAAGTCCTGGACGGTTTCAGCTACACCGGTGGTTTTGCCCTGTCTGCCTTAAAAGGGGGAGCGGAGCGGGTGGACCTGGTAGATTATTCGCGAAAAGCCCTGGAGACGGCGGCAGAAAACCTGGAGCTTAACGGCTGGCCGGAAACGAAGTTCAAGCTCATCCACCAGGATATGTTCGAGTTCCTGGAAGGCAGCCGTCATCTGGATTATGAGCTGGTCATCCTGGACCCGCCGGCCTTTGCCCGGAAGAAGGCTGACCAGAAACAGGCGGCCAGAGCCTACAGAGAGCTCAACCGTCTGGCCCTGACCAGGATGAAACCCGGCAGCTGGCTGCTGACCTTTTCCTGCTCCTACTACATCGACCGCGAGATGTTCCAGAAAATCATTTTCCAGGCTGCCCTGGAAGCTGGCCGGGAAGCCAGAATCATCCAGCGCCACCGCCAGGCTCTGGACCATCCGGTGAGCATCTTCCACCCAGAAAGCGATTACCTAAAGGGCCTGCTTCTTTATCTAAGCTGATTACTTAAGACCGCTGCTGACCAGGTTAGAAGCCGGCCAGCGGAGGGGGCTTCTCTTTTGTAACCGTCGTCTAATATATGAATGGTTATTCATATATTAGCCTGTTTCGGACCTGCTTCTTAACCTGAAGGCAGAAGTCCAGATAATCCTTATAGACCAGCCCCAGGAAGTCAGCGCCCGGCCTGACTTCTTCAACCCCGACACACTCTGATTGCTCTGGGCCATAAAATTAAATATAATCGGTTCAAGGAGGCAAGATGGAATCCAGGGAAATAATAAAAAGAACTCACCGCATCGCTGCCCTGATCGGTTTCTCCATTTTTGGGGCCATGGTCCTGTACCTGGTTCTGGTGGAGCTCATCAGGGCCAGGATGGCTCCGTTTCACGGTCTTTATCCTGTTACCGACCTGCAGACCATCCGCAACCTCCGCTTCCTGTTCTACGGGCTGGCCGCAGCCAGTGTTCTTCTGGCCAGGATTCTCCAGTCGCTGCTGCTGAAGAAAAAACCCGGTGATACCCCGGAAGACCTCCTGAACAAACTGCACCGCACTTCTTTAATCCTGGTCATCATGAGCGAGCTGCCAGCCCTGTTCGGCCTGATTTTATTCCTGATAAGGGGCCTTTACCGCGATTTTTACATTCTTCTGGGCATTTCGGTGGTGGTCCTGTTCATTTTCTTTCCCCGGCGCCGGGCCTGGGAAGAATGGCTCGCCAGCCAGGTCTGAATAAAATTCTGGATAAAATGATTAAAAAGAAGCCAAGCCCGGAAACTTGAGTCAAGAGACCTGAAAAGGAACCTCCAGGTTGAATTAATACGTACATAAATCTGAAAGTTTTACGTTGAACGAAGGAGAAGTTGAGATGAAAAAATCACCTCCAGCCAAAGTAGCCAGGGCACTCTGGCTGTTCCTGATTCTGACTTTTCTGGTCTGGCCGCCGCTTTCGGCCGGCGAACGACCCCTGAGCTACGATATTAAGGTCGAGCTCCGGCCGGATACAGCTAGGCTCCAGGCTCAGGAAACCATAACCTGGACCAATACCAGCGGAGATTATATTCCAGACCTGCAGTTTCATCTTTACTGGAATGCTTTCAAGAATGAGCTATCTACTCTGGCCCGGGAGGCCAGGCGGGAAAAGCTGTTCACCAGGTACCGGGCCAGGAAGGACGAATGGGGCTGGGTCAAGATAACCTCGCTGGCCACATCCGCCGGAGTTGACCTGATGCCCGCGGCTTCCTTCATCAGCCCGGACGAACCGCCCAATCCTGACGACCAGACTGTCCTTCGGGTGGAGCTGCCTGAGCCCCTGGCTCCGGGCCAGACTATCACCCTCCACCTGGAATTCCAGGCCAAGGTGCCCAGGAACGGACTCCGGACCGGCTTCTATAAAGACGGCTTTTTTATCTCTCAGTGGTTTCCCAAGCTGGGCGTTTATGAAGAAGGCCGGGGCTGGAACTGCCATGAATACCATCTGAACTCCGAATTCTATGCTGATTTCGCCGACTACCGGGTGGAGATTACCGTGCCCGGACAGATGGTCGTCGGAGCCTGCGGCCAGGAGGTGTCAAGGGCAGAAGACCCGACCAGCGGCCGGACCACCTATACCTATGTTCAGCAAAACATTCACGATTTTGCCTGGACGGCCTCACCCCGGTTCATCAAGCTCGAGCGCTGGTTCAGGGGAGAGGAAGAAGTTGCCGCCGAAGAATACCGGCAGGTGGCAGAGTTGCTGGGTTTGTCCCCGGAAGAAGTCAGGCTGCCCGATGTCCGGATGATTCTGCTGGTAGAAAAACAGCACCGCCAGCAGGCTGACCGTCACTTCCGGGCCCTGAAGGCTGCCCTGAAATATTACGGGCTGTGGTATGGACCATATCCTTACCCGACGATTACCATGGTCGACCCGCCCTTCAGAACGGGAAGCGGCGGAATGGAGTACCCAACCCTGTTTACAGCCGGGACCTCGGTCATTCTGGAAAAAGATGTTCTGTCACCCGAAGGTGTCATCATCCATGAATTCGGTCACGGTTACTGGTATGGTTTGGTGGCCAACAATGAATTTGAAGAGGCCTGGCTGGATGAAGGAATCAATACCTATTCCACCGGCAAAGTCTCGGAAGTGGCCTACGGGCCGGGCCGGTTGCCCTTCCGCTTCAACGGGCTGCCTTTAAGCTGGTTCCTGCGGTTCCCGGCCGTTTATGACTGGCAGCTCGGCCGGGTGATGTCCGGGCCGGTGGCCAGGCTCGACCCGATAGCTACCGAGTCCTGGAAATTCTATAACTCTATGAGTTACTCCCTGAATGTCTACTACCGGGCGGCCACCTGCCTCCACACCCTCGAGAGGTACCTGGGAGAGAAAACCTGGGCCAGGATAATGCGGACCTATCATCAGCGCTACCGTTTCCGTCACCCTAAGACCGGGGATTTCATCAGGGTGGTGAATGAGGTTTCCGGCCAGGACCTGACCTGGTTTTTTAATGAATTTTTCTTCAATGCCAGAGAGTTCGATTATGCCATCGGCTCGGTTGAAACCGCGGTCAAACCCGAAAAATATCGCGGCTTGTTCGACAGCCTGCCCACCAGGAATTCCGGTCAAGCCGGAGAACAAGAAAAGAAGCCGGCCGGGAAAAAAGAAAAGCTTTATCAGACGACCATTACCCTGCGACGCCTGGGAGAAGCCCGCCTGGGTCCCGGGCTGAAACTCAAGCTCAGGGTTGAGTTTGATGACGGCTCTGTCGAGTGGCGGGAATGGGACGGCCAGGGCCGCTGGGCTCGTTTTGATTTTGAAAAACCGGCCCGGGTTAAAACGGCTGTTCTTGACCCTGAAGGCCTCTGGCTGGTTGACACCAACCTGGCCAACAACAGTTATTCCTGGAAGGGTCCAGGAGCCAGGCTCCTGAGCCAGACCAGCGGCCTGCTCTGGCTGACCCAGCAGTTTTTATTGACCCTCTCCGGCTCTCTGTGAGTGAAAGGAGACAACCATGAACCCGACCCTTTACCTGAAACCCGGTTTCAACAGAGCCATTTCTCGGTTCCGGCTGGCGGTTTACCTGTGGTTAATGCTGCTGCTTCTAGCCATCCTGGCCATCGCTCCTGTTAATTTCTTGCTCCGCCAGCAACTCGGCCACCTTTATTTACCAGACCATCCTCTGATGCCCCTGGAATTCAGCCTGCTGGAAGTTTTCCTGGCCAACCAGAACCTGCTCGCGCCCTACCTTAGCTTTCTGCTGGTTTTTATCCTGGTAAGCGCGGTACTCTTCGTTTTTTTCAGCGCTGGACTTTTTGGCCGGATGCTCAGCCCCGACCCGGTAGTCACCTTCAGGGAATTCCTGGCTGACGGCTGCCGCCATTTCTGGAAATTCCTGCTATCACTGCTGGTTTTCCTGCCTTTCCTGGTGCTCATGTTCCTGCTGTTCCGGCTGCTGGCCCTGCCGCTCAACCTGTGGTCGGACCGGGCGGTCACCGAATGGCCGATGCTCATCGCTTCCAACCTGAGAATGCTGTTA
>DMVN01000227.1 GCA_003476685.1 Acidobacteriota bacterium
CTATATCGTTCTTTACCGGCAGGACCAGGTTGAATACGAAGGGCTGGTGATTGACTGCGGCTCCCCGGCGGAAGCTGGGGCCAGCCTGCAGAAGCTGGTTGAGTTTTATGCGGGAGAGAAGAACCCTTTCCTGAAGGAAGGTTCCCGCTACCACCAGAAGAATGCCTATGGCCAGCATGTTCTGCTGGGACAGGCCGGTGGCTATCTCTATGGTTTCAGCCGGGTGCCTGAAAACCTGCTACCCACAGCCTTGAAGCAGTTCGACCGTCTGGGCCAGGCTCTGGCCGGCCGGAAGTAGGGAGCAGGCGGTCATGACTGAATCCAGGCTGACCCGGGTCTCTCTGGTAATCATCGTTCTGTTCATAACCGGTATCATCCTGAAAATCGCCAGGCCCGTTCTGCTACCCTTCCTGGTAGCCCTGTTCATTTCTTATGCTGTTTCACCGCTGCTGGATTGGTTGATAAAACTCAAACTGCCCAAGACATTGGCCATTATCCTCATCCTGATTCTGACCTTCTCCGTTCTCTACCTGTTCGGCCTGCTGCTTTATTCCAGCGGCAAGTATTTTGCTTCTGAATTTCCAAAGTATAATCGACAGATTAATTCTTTCATGGCCGAATTGCTGTCCTGGCTGGAACATCTGCCCATCAAAGTCAGTATGCCGACCATAATTTCCCAGCTCAACGTCGAGAAAATCACCGGCTGGTTGCTGGGTACCCTGGGTTCCTTTCTGTCTTTTATAACCAACCTGCTGCTGGTCTTTGTGTTTGTGGTCTTCATCCTGGCCGGCCGGGACAAGCTCCCGGCCAAGCTGGCCCTGGCCCTGGCCGAAGACCGGGCCCTTTACCTCAACCGGATGGTGGTCGGAATCAACCGCCAGATTCAGAAATACCTGGCGGTCAAGACGGTGACCAGTCTGCTGACCGGGGTCCTGACCTTCCTGGTGCTGCTGATTTTCGGCGTGGATTTCGCCCTGTTAATCGGTTTCCTGACCTTTGTCCTGAACTATATTCCCTCTATCGGTTCGATTTTTGCCACTTTGCTGGCCGGGCTGATGGCTTTCTTCCAGTTTGGTAATTCTCTGACCCCGGTCTGGGTCCTGATATTGCTCACCATCATCCAGACAGTCATCGGCAATTTCATCGACCCCAAACTCATGGGCCGGAGTCTGGACCTTAGCCCGCTGCTGGTCATTTTCTCTCTCATCTTCTGGGGCTGGCTGTGGGGTGTGGCCGGGATGTTCCTGGCGGTTCCTCTCCTGGCCGTTTTCAAGATAATATTTGAGAACGTCCCCTCGCTGAAATTCCTGGCGGTCTTGATGAGCAAATAGAACAGGCGATAAACCCCCGGGTTCCGGGCCAGCCGGGACATTATCTTAACCAGCTCTGGCCAGCAGCCGTCTTGCCTTCGTGGTTACCCAATAAGATTTTAAGGATGGGACAGACTCTTTTAGCTTTTCTTTTCCGGCCAGCCTGGCGGGTCTTCCTGCTCTTCTTCCGGTTTGAGGATAAAAGCTTCTTCGCTGAAGACCTTGAATTTATTCTTCAAGAGTTTTTTTAAAGCTTTCTGGGCGGCTTTCTGTTCGGCGCTTTTCTTGGACAGGCCCCTGGCCCGGGCCAGGACCTCGGGCCCGGAGCAGACCTCAACTGTGAAAACCTTTTCGTGAGCCGGTCCGCTCTCGGTGACGGTTCGGTAGACGGGCCCCGGTAATTTTTGCTGGCTTAAATATTCCTGCAGGGCTGACTTGAAATTATTGATCAAGAAGTTATCCCGCGGCAGCTTCTTGAAATACTTTTTGATCAGGTTCTGTAGGACCTGGCGGGCGGTGTCAAAGCTGCTGTCAAGATAAACAGCTCCTATCAGGGCTTCAAAGGTCCCGGCCAGGATGCTCTTTTTCCGGCGGCCGCCGTTTTTTTCCTCGCCCCGCCCGAGCAGAATAGCTTTATCCAGTCCCAGTTTCCTGGCCAGGACTGAGAGTGAGCCGGTGGAAACCAGAGCCGCCTTGAGTTTCGACAGCTGCCCTTCTCCCAGGCCGGGATAGACCTGATGGAGATAATCGGCCAGCACCAGCCCCACTACCGAATCCCCCAGGAATTCCAGGATTTCGTTATCCTTCAGGCTGGCTTCAAGGTGCTCGTAAGCGTAGGAGCTGTGAGTCAGGGCCTGCTGCAGCAGGCGAGGATTCTGGAAGCGGTAGTTGAGTTTTTTTTCTATGCTGGCCAGATTCAGGGTTGCCATATATACCTTTTTAATTATTGTTTATTTTCATTGAACGGATAAACCACCCGCCCGGCCACGATGGTCATGGCCACGCTCCCGGTGAAGCGACTGTTCAGATACGGGGTGTTGCAGCTCTTGGACTGGAAGGTCTCACGGGCAACCAGGGTGGTGCCCCCAAGGTCCAGCAGGGTCAGGTCAGCCCTGGCTCCGGTTTTAATCAGGCCCCTGTCCTTGAGCCGGAGCAACCTGGCCGGAGCGGCGGTCAAGGCTTCTATCAAACGTTCCAGGGTGAGCTGTCTGTTACTGACCAGCCTATCCAGGAGAGAAGGCACAGCCGTCTCCAGTCCGTTTATACCGAACGGGGCTTTTTCCAGGCCCTGGCTTTTCTCCTGCTCGCTGTGTGGAGCGTGGTCGGTGGCGATAACCTCAATCCAGCCTTGTTGAAGAGCCCTGACCAGGGCCAGCCGGTCAGCTTCGGTTCTGAGCGGCGGGTTGACTTTGTAGACCGGGTTCCGGTCCAGCAGGACGTCTTCGGTCAGCAGCAGGTGGTGGGGGGTGACTTCGGCCGAGACCGGGATTCCAGAAGCCCTGGCCCAGGCCAGCAGTTCCACCGAGCCGGCGGTGCTGAGGTGGGCCAGGTGAACCGGCCAGCCGGTGTCCCGGGCCAGGATTATGTCCCGGGCTACCATGATTTCTTCGGCCGCAGCCGGAATACCCGGAAGGTTTAGCTCCCGCGAGACCCGACCTTCGTTGATTACTCCACCGGCAGCCAGAGATTTTTCTTCGCAGTGGTCAACAAGCAGAGCCCCCAGCCGGAAGGCTTCTTCCATGGCCCGTCTCATCAGAGCGCTGTTCCAGACCGGCTGTCCGTCGTCGGAAAAAGCCACGGCTCCAGCGGCTTTGAGCTCCTGGAGCGGAGCCAGTTCCTGTCCCTTTTGACCGTGGCTGACCGCGGCAACCGGCAGAACATTGACCAGCGCTTCTTTGGCCGCTTTTTCCCGGATAAAGTTGATGACAGCCGGAGAGTCAGCCACCGGGTTGGTGTTGGGCATGCAGCAAACCG
>DMVN01000121.1:0-3527 GCA_003476685.1 Acidobacteriota bacterium
AATCCTGAAAAAAATCTGAATATCCTGAACTCTTCCACCGAATCTTTCTCCACCTGAGCCTGTCATCAAAAAGGAGGCAAGAATGGGCAAGGTACAAAGATACGAGAGAGGCGGAAAGCGGATACCCTTTTCAATCAAAACTTTCCCGGAAAGCATCCGGCAACTCACAGCCTTTCTCTGCGCCATTTTTCTTCTTCAGTTCCTCTGGACTCCACTTGAAGCCAGGCCATCCGGAGGACAGGTCCAGCTCTTAAAAAAGGCTACGCCCTTTGTGCAAAAAAGCGTTGCTAAAACTCTTGCTTTTTCCATCTCCGGCACCGGGGAGGCTAATTTTGCCCTGACCGTCGGGTCAGCGGGGAAGATATCTGCCACCGCCACCTGGACTGGTTCCGCCAGCTCTCTGTCTCTTATCCTGAACGGACCCGGACAGACTCAGTTTTACGCCAGGCGCGATGGCGGAAGCCCTTTAAGCCTGGAGTATGACCTGACGCCGGAGCTCCTGCAAAAGGGAAATGGCTGGAGAATAAGTCTGGTGAGTTTTAAGGCTGATATAGCTGCTCAGGGCCAGATCACTTTTCACTTACCACCCGGTTCTTCAGTCAGTCAGCTTTCAGGCCAGCCGACAGCCTCAGCCCAGAAACCGGCAGCCACAGCAGTAACAGGCACGCCGGCCGCTACTACCTCCGGGACTGCTTCTTCGGAAAAAATCGGCACCTCAACTTCGAAAACCACAACTACCACCGCCACTCCCAAGCCCAGCTTAAAGGACCTTCTGAGCAAGAAGAAAACAGAAACTCAGCCTGTCGTTCCGGCTGAAGCGCAGGAAGATTTAAGTGCTGTGCAAAAAGACATAGAAGCCGGAATTGAGCGGATTGCCAGACAATCGGCGCTAGGACCGGTGGTGGTTCCACTTTTCTTTAAATACCTGGAAGAGCTGGGCGATAACCCCCGCCTGGTCCGGGAGTTTTTCCGCGATTCAGCTCACAAAACTACCCGGGACGAATCAGAATTGGCTCGCCGGCTACAGCGTCCGGTCAGGGCCTATAAACAAATTCCCCGAGAATTTAAAGCCCGTTACCTGCATCCAGCCCTGGTAGACCTGAAAAAAGGAGACCGAATTGAATTCCGAACACTCGGTCGGGAGGTTATTCAGAAAATTAACCCGGGTCTTGAAGGCAGGGTAAAGCAGGTAGTGAGGGAGTCTTTCTCCGGCCGGTATCTTCTTACCAAAGAGCAAGTCCTGGCCGGACAGAAAATCACCCCGGTGGCCGGCATGACCAGGGTTTCGGCCCAGAAAAAATCAGTCCGGACAGCAGTTCAATCCAGCCAGCCCCGGGCGCAAATGGCCTCGGCCAGCCTCCCGGGACTTTCTTCAAGGCCGACTGAAGCTGAGCTTAATAACCTCAAACAGGCCTTGGAACAGGCCGGAGCTAATATCCCGGCGACCCTCACCAGAGGCTCCCTCGTCCATGAGTTATTAAAGGCTTCTGGAGCTACCGACGCTTTAAGGCAGATAGACGGGCGGAAGTTTGAAGCCGATTATTACCGTTATCTTGTTACCCTGGACTGGTTCCGGTGCCTTGATAAGAACGAGCGGAGCGATGATGAACCCTACTTTGGCGTGCTGACCACTCTGCCTCAATTTGACCCGGGGGACACCAACTATTTTAAGTTTCTGAAGGATGGCTGTCTTAACCAGACCGATTCTTACGTCACCCGGACCTACGGAGATGTCAAGAAAAATACCGACCATGGAATTAAGGGTGACGACCGAATCATATTTGATTATCTGACTTTCAACAGCCCGGCTTCCTTTACTATAGACTTATGGGAAGAAGATTTCAGCAAAGGGGCAGTGTCTGATGGTTTAAGGGCGGCGGCTCTGGACATCATGTTGAAAATTAAAAATGACCTCAAAGCCGCGGTCATAAGTCAGATTCAGACTTATATCGCTGATGCCATTCTGAGCTCATCTGGCCTGAGTTCGTCAGCTGCAATGCAGCTTCTGAATCAGATTTTTAGCGGCAACCTGGGTTTTGCTGATTTTCAGAACCTGCTTTTCAATCTCTATTCAGGCCGGGCTTTTGATGCCAGCTGGTATCTGATCTATTTCCTGTTCTCGGGCGGTGATTTGATGCAGACTCTGGCCATGGTCGGCGGCGGTTCCACCGTGGTCGGAGCGGTCATTCTGGGGCTGGCCATCGTCGGGCCGGCTTTTTCCGATATGATCAGCGCCTTTTCTTCGGGGGATGTCAACACCGGCCTGGTCAATCTTTTTAAGATTATCACGGTGCTGCCGCTGCTGGCGGATTTCTTCGGCTCTATAGTGAGGTCTCTTATTGATCTTTTCTACATGATTATGGCTCTGGTTGACCCGGATGACCATCTTGGTCAGAAGACTGTGGTCATTCAGCAGACTTCAGCCAACTGGCACAACGACGCCAAAGATGGGGACTGGGCTTCGGGAAACCTGATGGGCGCTGTGCCGATAAATGAGGCCGATAGGTTTTTTGCTCAGCGTGGCTATGGTCCGACCAGATTCAACTCTTCTTTTGTGGAGAACAACCTTTTCTGGGTGCCGGGATTTACAATAAAGGGCGGCGATGCTGAGTATAACGTCTACTACGAAGTTTTCCGGGAAAGAGCTGGCGGCCGGACGACCTTTGGTTTTTATTTTCCGGAAAAGCCGGACCTGAACCTTAAAAAAATTGTCTATCAGAGTAAATCTTCGCCGGCAGCCTGGTGGACGAATGTGCTGAAGGTTTCAGTGATGAGCGTCAACACCCAGGAAACGCCGCTGGTTTTCATTACAGATAAAAAAGACGGAAAGACATACAGCAACGCTGAGACCGGAAACATCGTGGAGATTGAGCAAAACCCAGGGACCGAGTACGAAATCTGGGTTATGAAGCTGAGCGCAGGGGAGATGGCCGGATACCTTTCAATTTATGAGGGACCCGAGATAGAAGTCCTCTGCCCGGAAGCTAAAAGCAGCGGCGGCCCCGGAGCTGGTACTCCCCCAGGCTCCCGGAGGACACATTTGAAATGATAAAAAAGGGACGCATCTTAAGGTGTCCCCCTTGGATTGATAGATTACATAGGAGGTAAAATATGTCTTCTAATTCTCGCCTCGTTTTTAAGACCAAACGAAAACGAGCGATGCCCGTGTTAAATTATTTTCATAATCTCAGTTTGCCGGTCATACTCATTGCCTGGCTGTCTTGTCTCTTTTATTCCTCATGGGCTCAATCGACCGATACAATCCTGGCTCAGATCGAACGTCTTGCCTCTCTGGGACCAGAAGGAGATGAAGCCCTAACCAAGTCCATCATCAGCCAAATTGAGGCTAATCCCAAAGGCATTGCTCAACTGCTACTACCGAAACTGAAAAATCCAGAAGCCACAGAAAACCAATTGGCCACCTATGTCTGGGCCATTGGCTGGTGTAAAGACCCTGACACCACCGATGATTTGATAGCCCTTTATCGAAAAAGCCCTTTTAGTTCGGTCCAGTATAGTTGTCTACG
>DMVN01000121.1:3549-14409 GCA_003476685.1 Acidobacteriota bacterium
AATCTGCTGGCAGAAATGCAATTCGAGCCAGCCTTATCCAGGATGGAGGAAATTCTCAGGTCAGATTTCAATATGTATTATTGGAAAGGCATTTTCATATTTGGCAAGATGGGAGATAAGGCCGTTCCCTTTCTTCTGACAAAAATCAATGATGAAGACCTGAACGTCAGGAAGCACACAATTTCTTTACTGGGCCAGTGGTTGATCGCCCCTGAGGCTGGACAACCCCTGCAGGACAGATTCTGGTTAGAAAAGGACGAGGAGCTTCAAATTATGATCCTGGGCGCAGTAGAAAGAACGGTTTACGACCTGGAACAGTGGAAATTATTTTTCGAGCAGGTTGAGTCCAGAAGNNGTGCCTGAGTTTGTCGCCAGGAAAAAAGTTTCTAAAGCCGATTTTGACCGAGAATATGAAATACTATTCAGGTCGGCTGGGCTGGAAGGCGATTACAAAGTCCTGGCAATTTCGAGTTCCCCCGAGGACGAACCCAGGCTTAAAAAGCTAAGGGAACGCATCCTCCAGAGGAATTCCGACGAAGCTTTGCCCGACTATGAAAAGCTGAACAATATTATCTTCTTAAACAGGTTTGCGGCTAAGTTGAATAAATAATTTGACCTATTTAAATGAGGACTTCTCCAATACCAGGATGCATTCTGCCTGCCTGAGTGAAGAGGAGGTAAAGAGCCTTCTCTTCCCGTTCACCAGGCCAGTAACTTATAGAATAGTCTAAGCGAGTTACTTAACTTTTTTATAGCCGGCTGGGACGTCGTAGGTTCCCTCAGGCGCGGTCTTCTCTCCGAACTCCAGCAGCTCGGTGCTAGATTTTACCTGGGTGTTCATGACTTCAGTCCTGTTCAGCTGAAGAACGATGACCCCCTTGAGCTTAGACATTTCCTGGTAAATTTTATCTATCATTTTCTCAAAGCCGGGACTTCCGGCCATCATGGCGTTGGTCAGCATCAGGTAGCTCTTCCAGTCAATCTTTAACTCCTCCGTGGCCCAGGCCTCAGACTTAACTTCTCCCATAGCCATCTTGGTATCAAGGAGATACTTGCGGCAGTTCCAGTTGCTAATTTTTTGCTTTTCGGAAGTTGGAGTTACTTTGACTTCCATGCTTTCGGCGAAAGCTTCAGCCATGTCCTGAGCCATTTCGGCAAATTCTTCTGCTTCTTTGCCCTTGCCGGCCACGTTTTCGTCTATCATCTGTTTGACGTTCAGGGGCATCTCCCGGTAGGTCTTTTTCTGGTGGTCAATCTGATAAAGAAGACCCTTGTCCATGCGCATGATAGTGGTTTTCTTATCATCGGTGTCTGTTCGCGACTTGTCTTTGGCTATCCAGGTGACGGTGATTTCGTCTTTTGCCGGCTGAGTCTGGCCCATAATGCTAAAAGAGTCAGTATGAGTTTTCTGCTTCATGTAAGTGTCGGCCTGAAGGTTGATGGCCCTTAGAAGCAAAAAACCTGAAAGAACAATTCCAGCTACCAGAAATCCTTTGTTTTTCACTTTTCCTCCTATTAATTCTTGACTTAAGATTTGAATCAATTTGCCAATTGTCTCTATTCCCGGGGATTATTCAAAGGACACCCAGGTTTCGGTGGAAGCCTTCTTATCAGAGTTGGCATCGTAGACAGTGGTGATTATCCTATATTTCCCAGCCGCCAGGCCGCTAAAATTGTAATTGAAAGTGATGGCTACTTCTTTGTTAGGATGCCAGGACTTGAAAGGGAGGTCGGCAAAACGTTCCTGCCCGCCCAGAATTTGACCGTTTTCGTCGGCCACCTGGAAGTCGGCCAAAAAACGGAATTCATAGTATCCGGCTTCACTCCTGATAATTCTGTATCCGGCTGGTTCTATGTAAAGAAAGATGGTCTGACCGTCAGAGTAGATGTTGTCTTCTTCTGGCTCATAGACACCGTAGGAATTGTTCTGGGCTTTAACCAGTGTTGGGTTCAAAAGCAAGAGGGGAGATTCTTTCCAGACTTTATCCTTTATCAAATCAATATTCTTAAGAGCTGCGGGGTAGTCTTCATTTCTTAAAGCTTCCAGAAAAGAATCATGCCAGGGGCGATAAGCTTCCGGGATTGTTTCAACAGCTGTAGTTGCAGCTGGTTGTTCTCCGGCTTTTTCGGCTTTTCTGGAACAATCTACAGCCAGAAAGACAAAAATAAGAACAATAGTACTTACTAAAATCGCCCTTTTCATTTTCCCTCCTTCCAGCGCGGGTCGCTATAAAGATTATTTAATTACAAATTAGTTTTTCCTGTCAAATTAAAATTTCTTTCAGGTTAAGACATGGTATCCAGCAAGAGAGGACCATGATGAAAAGCAGGTGGTATTATCCCCAGAAGAAAAACGGGCAGGCACGACATTTTGTCATAGCGATGGATGTCCTCCGGAGATTACGGTGACTATGAACCACCAGTGCCTGCTTTTTATTAACCTGTCATTCTGAATTCTTCCCTGGACGAAAGTAAGAACGCTTAATATGGGCGGAATTTGCTCTTACCTAATAAAGCAGGCTCAAAAATTACCATTTTTTTCTATGGGAATTTTACTTTAGGCCCGACCTCTTTACCGGTTATTTTCTTCAGCTCGAAGG
This sequence comes from Acidobacteriota bacterium, assembly GCA_003476685.1. GTDB lineage: Bacteria > Acidobacteriota > Aminicenantia > Aminicenantales > Saccharicenantaceae > Saccharicenans. The sequence continues at coordinate 6,150 of DMVN01000121.1, forward strand.
TGCCACCGGGCTGGACTAATCTGTTTCCCGATAATATATGAATGACCGTTCATATGAGCCGGGGGGTTGCGGCCAGCCCCGGCAGTCATTTTTTCTCGGGTTTTTTCTCCTGGCTCTCGACAAAGCGCTTGTATTCGAACACTCCACCCGGCTGTGAAACCTCAAAAGCTGTTACTTCGCCTTTCTGGTCAACTATGAACCTAATCCGGGCTACTGAAACCTGCTTCAGATAAAATTCATCTCCCAGGTCGGGGACAAGTTCGTAAACCGGCTGGCCGGGTATGGTCAGGGTCAGGACATTGCCTTTCAGGTCAACCGACAGCCTCTGGTCCAGGAGCACGTAGGTCCCGACGAATTTCTTTAGGAAGTTCGGGTCGAAATATTTCTCGTCAGGCTTTTTCCTGAAAACTACCGGGTCAGCCATCGGTTCAAACGGCGCGGCCACGGCAGCCACGTTTCCGTTGACGTCAGTCTGGAACGTGAGCTTCATATCCTTGAAGGTCGGGTCCTCAGCCTGGAGTCCGTTAAAAGTTTCATAATGCCAGTGCTCCAGCGGAGTGGTTATCCTATTGTAGACAAAAGAAAGGCTCTTATCCTTAAAAACTACCTTTACTTCGCCGTAACCGGGATGAACGTAGGTTCCGGCATATTCTTCCAGGGGATGAGCCGGCCTGGTGCCTTTGATCTTTCTGGTCTGGGCTTTCTGCTCGGCTTTTTCGCCAACCTCTTCAGCCTTAGCAGCATTGCGCACCGCCTCGCCGATCCAGTCCACAGGCTCAAGACCCAATAGTTTATCGGTCAGGGTTCTTACCAGGAGTTCGGGCAGGCCGGTGCCGTTCCTGTTGGTCAGAACCACGAAACCGAAGCCATCGTTGGGCAGCATGGAAACCAGCGCCGAAAATCCGTCTATATTTCCACCGTGATGAACGCGGGGATGCCCCCGGTAGCTGTCAACAAACCAGCCGAGAGCATAGCTGGCATATCCAAGGTGAGTAGATGTCGGCGTCTGGGGAATCGGCGTATATGGCAGGTGCAGGTCAGCCATGGTGGCCGGATTCAAGATCTGTTTTTCGCCAAACTTGCCCGAATTAAGATGCACCACAAGCCAGTTGCTCATCTCTCGCACGCTGGAGTTAATGGAGCCGGCTGGCCCCATGTTGGTGATGTTGCGGAAAGGAATTTTCTCTATCTTTTTCTGACGGTAGGCATAGGGCTGGGCAAAATCCTGGTCTTTCTGTGAATCCAGCACGGAAAAATTGGTTCTCTTCATCTCAAGCGGGTTGAGCACCAGCTCTCTTATCGCCTCTTCCCAGGTCTTTCCGGTGAGCACTTCCAGCAGATACCCGGCCGTCAGGAACATCAGGTTGTTGTACTGGAATTTTTCTCTAAGGTCAGCGGTGAACTGAAGATAAGCCAGCCGCCGCACCAGCTCCTCCCGCGTGGCCTGGTAATTGTTGTACCAGAGAAGGTCATGACGGGGGAGGCCGGAACGGTGGGTGACTAAATCGCGGGGCGTCATTCTTTCGGTTATCACCGGGTCCGACAGCTTAAACCAGGGAATGTAGGTGCGCACTGGCTGGTCCCAGCTCATCTTGCCTTCGTCAGTCAGACGGGCCAGGGCGAAGGTAGTAAAAGCCTTGCTGGCAGAACCTATGGCCAAAAGGGTGTCCGGCATCATCGGCAGCTTGTTTTCCACATCGCGCAGCCCGTAGCCTTTAAGGAAAATTACTTCTTTACCCTTGACCACAGCCAGAGCCAGGCCCGGGACCTTGAGGTCAGCCATCGCCTTATTGATGACTTCATCCATGCCTTCCAGGATTTTTTTGGCCCGGGCCACCGGGTCTTCGCCTTTGCTCAGACTGAAGGGAAAAGTCTGGCCCGACTGGGTGAACTGGCCGCTCATTTTCTGGCCGCTTTCGTCCAGCTTTCCTTTGAAAACCGGATTTCCGGGAACGCCAGCAATGGCAAAACTTATCTCACTGTCCGTTATTTTTATATCCGTCAGAGGCAGGTCCTTAGCTTTCTGGATGGGAATGGAGATAACGCCTTCCAGCTTCTTATCGGCCGAAAGCTTAAAATCAACCAGAACTTCGAGCTTCATCCCGGGAAGTTCAATGGCCCCTTCCCAGTGGCCGGCAGTTTTCTGGCCGGGATCACTGGTCTGAGCCATCAGCCCCGGGGTAAAAAAAGTAATCAGGAAGGACAAAAAAATTCCTGCTACTATCGCCCTTAACTTTTTATTCATTTTGACCTCCGGAAAGATAATAAAAGTCACTCTTTGAGATTAGGTTATCAGCAGTCGGCCGATAAATCAATTGTTGCCGATATTACCGACGATAAATTCCAGCCCGAGACTTCAGCTTCTAAGAAGTTTTCTGACTTCTCTGAGGCCGGTAGTCGTCTGTCGGTAATCGTCTACTCAGATATATATCTACGGAAAAATACCCCAAAACGTTCTTTTTCTGCCCGTCAGACTGAAAAAAATTTGAAAAAAATCAGCCCGGGGAACCTTTTTAGCCCGTTTTTCGTCTTTTCAGGTGTATGAACAAGAATTTTCTGTAATAATATCAATGTCAGGAGGCAAAATGAGCACGAACAGGATATCAGGAATCTTAAGAAGTAACCACATTCTGAGCCTATTTCTGTTGTTACTGTTGATGGTGGTTTTCAGCTCAGCTTGTGAAGATTTTATCGATGCCACTTATAAATATGAGGAACCATTCAGCCAGACTATAGCTGTTAAGGAACCCGGCTCCTTTTCCCTGTCTAACATCAACGGCTCCATCACCGTCACCAGCTCGCCCGCTATGGAAGTGGTCATCAAGGCCACCAAGCACGCCCGCTGGAGGAAGGAAGACCTGGATAAAGTCAGAATAGATGTGGTCGGCGGGGAGAAGTCGGTCATCGTTGAAACCGTTCATGAAAAACGAAACCTTCAGGTCAAGGTTGACTACGAGATTACCGTTCCGGAGAATATGGCCCTGGAACTGGTTAAAACAGTCAACGGCCGGGTTAACCTGAGCGGAAGATTCGAACGAGCCCAGCTCCGGACTACCAATGGCAGCATCACTGCCCGGGGAGAAGTCAGCTGGCTGGAAGCGGCCACCACCAACGGTAGCCTGGATATCATCCAGGTCAAGGGAAAGGCCGACCTCAAGACCACCAACGGCAGCATTAAATTAGAACTGGATGAGGTCAGCGCCGACCTAAATGCCCGGACCACTAACGGCAGCATCACCGTCCGGCTGAAAAACCAACCCGATGCTTATTTCAGCGCCCGCACCACTAACGGCAGCGTCAGGGTGGACTACCCGGTGACGATCGAGGGCACTGTTAACAGGCGAAGAATTGAAGGCCGGATGGGCAGCGGACAGGGGCCGAGGATTGAGCTTCACACCACCAACGGTTCTATCAGCCTGATGAAAATTTGACCCGGCTGCTCGGAGCAAGTTCAGCTTACCGGCAAAATATGTTGCCTATAACATCGGGGTCATTAAAATGGCCGGTATGTTTGAATCTTACCCGAAGCTTAACCGGCTGGGCCTGAGGCTGAGGGAAGAAGATAGACGAAATTAACCATTTCTAATTTTTTCATCGGCTTTACATCCGCCTGCCCGTCTCTGTATTACCTTTCAGACCAAGGGAGAGCCGGCTCCGAACCGATTATCTGAGGCCTGGTTTCCAGGTTTTAAGGTCAGTGAACCTCAAAACAAGAAATAAAACTGTTCCCCCGTTTTAATTCTGCTATCAATCCTTGTTTAGCTTTTGCTGATGGAGAAAATATTATTTAGGCATTGAGCCGAAACCAGCCCGGGCCCTATTCTTTGAGCGTCTTAGAAAGTTCCTCAATGGTTTGATGAAGGCGGATGACGATGACCGGGGTTTTGATATTCTCATACAGGATTTTGGAAGGATTCAGACTGGAGCCGTAGAAGGCGGCGTTAGCCTCCTGGTTCACCCTCAAGGTCCCGCCTTTTATTGAAACTCCGGCAAATAGACCCTTGCTCTTGGAGTAGGAATAGATTTCGGCTTCCATTTCTATATCGGTACTGGCCTCGGCGCTGCGACCGACCGGGCCAGCGGACACGCTCATGTCAGCTCCCAGGGTTATCTTGTTGGAAGCGATGTTTTCCACGCCCTGCCGGTTCTTAAACACCAGGACTATGTCAGCTTTCTGCACCCCGATCTGCCAGCCGAAACTGCCGCCGATGAGGTCTATGAATAGCGGATTGCTCCACTGGCCGTCCTTCCTTCTGACCATGACGATTCCCCGGCCGTACTGGCCGCCGATGCCCCAGGCCGCCTTAACCACTCCCGGGAAGATGGCCAGGCCTTCAGCCTTTTCCAGCAAACGGCCCGGGATGCCTTCTTCTTTCATGCTGGCCAGGTCTTTAATAACCTCAATGGCTCTGGCCACCCTTTCCTCGCCGGCGCCGCCCCTGGGGTTTTTCTGATCGCTGGCTGTGGACCAGGCGCCGGCCAGAGCTGGCAAAAGCACCATAAGCACCACAATCAAAATAGTTTTACTGGCTTGCTTTTTCATTTTTTTGCCTACCTTTTTTTAATTCTAATACCTTTGGCTCTTTTCAGCAACTCTTAATGCGGTCGCCTGTTTCCTGCCATTACTTTCTATTTCCAGGATTCAAAAAATAGTTGCCAGAAAAGGGCCAATCGGATAGTTTAAATTAATCAGGCAACCAGGGTCGGATTTTTATCATGGATATTTTCGTCAGGTCTTTTGAAGTCATTGCCGCCCAGCTGGGAATCGCCCTGGTCGGTTTTTTTGTTTTCCGGGCTAAAATCCAGGATAAAGAAAGTGTCCTGAGGTTTCTGTCTACCCTGGGAATTGATTTAGCCCTGCCCTTCCTTTCCTTTAGCGTCATCCTCAAGAATTTCAATCCCCGGGCTTTTCCCGACTGGCATATTTATCCCCTGTGGTGGCTGGGGCTGACTGCCGGCCTGGGTTTGCTGTCTTTTTTATTTACTCTTTTGTCAAGGAACGGCAAGGAATTTTTTCTATCATTGTTTTTCCAGAACGGCATTTTCTTTCCGGTAGCCCTGATGAGCGGTCTGTTCGGTTCTGATTCGGCCGAGGTGGCGGTGCTGTTTATCTTCATGATGTTCTATCCCAGTTTTTTCTTTGTGGCGATACCGGCTGTCCTGGGGATGAAGCAAAAGGCCAGGTGGCAGAGGCTCATCAGCCCGGTCTTTATAGCCACTGTCCTGGCCATTGTCATCAAGCTGGCCGGTCTCGAAGGCTATCTCCCGGGTTTTCTCAAGGGCACTTTTCAGGCGATTGGTTCGCTCTCGACCCCAATTATTTTTCTGATACTGGGCGGTAACATCTATCTGGACCTGGCCGGAACAAAAAAGTTTTATGCCGGGAAAGCCCTGTGGTTTGTCTTGATTAAAAACATCATCTTCCCGGCCCTTGGGCTGCTGGCCATCAAGCTCTTCCGGATTCCCCATCCGCTATCTTTTATCATCATTCTGCAATGCGCTGTGCCGCCGCTGACGGCCGTGCCAGTCCTGGTTGGCCGGGCCGGTGGCAACAGGGCTTTTGTCAACCAGTTGTTTGTGGCTTCGGCTCTGGTGTCCATGGTCAGCCTGCCGTTATTTTTGTATTTTTTCCGGAAGCTTGGGTTTTAATCTGCCGTCAGCCAGGATTTATTGAAAGTTGTTTGACCAGGAAGGCTCTAATTTCTGCTCGGTTCAGGAAAACCTGGATTCCCGGGTCGCTCAGTCTCTCTGGTTATTGAGTAATAAGATTTCCCCAAAGCATTATTTATTATGCCATCGACCAGAGCTGGTCTGAAAGTTTCCTTATCCGGCTTAACGCATTGGTGCTTTTAGATTACAGGCTAGAATCGGCCAGATCAGCGGAAATTCTGGATAACCGGAAAAGTGGATTCTTGAACCCAGATATTTTTTCTCTTGACCGGAAGACAATTAAAGGGTAAAAAAGAGGCGGAAATTCAGCCAGGAGGAGGGCTTATGGCCGAAAAAAGAACCATCAACCGGAGAAAATTCCTGGGGACGGCGGCCGGAACCGTGGCCGGGGTGCTGACTCTGGGGAGTTCTGTTCCAGCCTCAGCCCGGGCCGGAAAAAAAGAAGAAAAAGCCGGAGCTTTAATCACCAGAACTCTTGGCCGGACCGGATATAAATTGCCCATCGTTTCCATGGGTGTGATGAACGCCGATAACCCGGAACTGGTCCGTCGGGCTTATGAAGCCGGAATCAGGCATTTTGATACCGCCTATGGCTATCAACGCGGGCGCAATGAAGAAATGGTCGGGCGGGTGCTGGTGGAAGAGCTAAAAGTCAGGGACAAGGTGGTCATTGCCACCAAGATCAACATCAGGCCACCTCAGCGCAGCCTGCCGGCCGAGGAAATCAAAGAAATGCACCGCAAGATGATTGACGAGAGCCTGCGCCGGCTCCAGACTGATTACGTTGACATTCTTTATTCCCATGATGTGTCCGACCCGGCCTGGCTTAAGAATCCGGCCCTCATCGACTCGCTGCTGGAAATAAAGGAGAAGAAGAAAACCCGGTTCATCGGTTTCTCCACACACCAGAACATGAACGAAGTAATCAATACAGCTATGGAGATGAAAATCTACGACGTCATCCTGACCACTCTGAATTATTCTCTGTTTGATTATACCGAGTACCTGGAAACTCTGAAGGCGGCTGCGGCTCAGGGAATCGGGCTGGTGGCCATGAAGACCCAGTGCCAGCAGGCCTGGTACCGGGAAGCGGTCCCGGCGGAAATGAGGCGTTTTTACGAGGGGCCGGTAATCCACAGTGCCCTGCTGAAATGGGTGGTCCGCCATGAATTCATCGCCACGGCTGTTCCCGGGTTTACCACCTTTGAGCAGCTTCATACCGATCTGCCGGTGGCCAGTAGTTTGGAATACACAGAAGAAGAAAAGAAATTCCTGGAAGACCGCCTGGTCAAGACCCAGATGGCCGCGGTCTGCCGGGCCTGCGGCCAGTGCCAGCCGACCTGCCCCAAAGGAGTAGACATTCCTAACTTGCCCCGGGCTCACATGTATGCCGGGAGCTACGGCAACCTCTACCAGGCCAGAGAAACCCTGGACAGCCTGGAGGCGGCCAGGTCGGTCCAGGCCTGTTCTGACTGCGCTGTATGCGCTGCCCGTTGTGTGCGGGGCGTTAACATTGCCCGCCGCCTGGATGAGCTTAAAACTCTGCTGGCCTGAGCCCGGTGAGCGAAAGATTCTGAATTTTTAGCTCACGGCAATAAAGACGAGGCTAGGGATTTTATTGAAATTTTTCCTGGTGTTCCGACTCAAATTGTTGAAGGCTGAAGATGAGCTTAAAGCGGAGCGGGCCAGTTAAATGAGAGCAACCTCGGTTAGAGCAAATTGAAAAAGGCCAATATGAATTAGATTAAAGATGAAATAAAAAAGAGAAAGGAATAAAGAATTCAGTGCGGCCTGGTATGATTAAACTGAAAATTAAAGACGGTCTTTCGGTCATTTTCCTTCTGGGACTGGTCATCGTCCTGGTAGTTCTCTCCAGCACCCAGGTCAGCAGCCAGCAGCAGCGGCTGGAGACCGGTCTTAAAGAAAAGATTTCTTACCGGGCTCCGGCCCTATCCAGGGTGGTGATGGGTTATTACCCGACCTGGAAAAGGGCGGAGTTCAGCCACAGCCAGATTGATTTTACCAGCCTGACCCACCTGGCTCAGGCCTTTACCAAACCCGACAGCGACGGCAACCTGGTGGTCGACTCAAATTACCTCTACCCGGAACTGGTTGCGGCCGCCCACAGCCATTCGGTAAAGGTTATCATGAGCATCGGCGGCTGGGGCAATTGCCAGGGCTTCCCGCCGACGGCCGCCTCCCCAGAAAAACGCAGCCGTTTTATCAACCAGGTTGTGGAATTCTGCCGGCAGCACGACTACAACGGGGTTGACCTTGACTGGGAGTTTGTCTCCAACGAGCAGGAAAGCCAGAATTTTTCCGACCTGGTGCGAGAGCTATCAGCAGCTCTCCGGGCCATGGACCCGCCGCGCCTTTTGACCATGGCCGCGCCGGCCGGACCTTACTGGGGGCGCTGGATTAATTACGAACAGCTCCATCCCTATTTCGATTACATCGCCCTGATGACCTACGATTACCACGGACCCTGGTCAGACCATTCCGGCCACAATTCCCCCCTTTATACCTGCCAGAACGACCCCTGCGGTTCGTTCGATGACAGCTTCAGCTACGCCGTTATCAGGGAAATTCC
>DMVN01000169.1 GCA_003476685.1 Acidobacteriota bacterium
CGTCCGGACCGGTTTCGGCCAGCCTTCCATCTTCAACACCGACGCCATCGTTCAGGAACTGGTGCGACAGGGGAAAAGTGTAGAGGATGCCCGAAAAGGCGGTTCCAGCGGCTGTGTGGAGGCCGGGGCTTTCGGGGCGGAAGCTTACATCCTGACCGGCTATTTCAACATACCCAAGGTTTTCGAAATCACCCTGAACAACGGGCTTGACCCGCGCACCGGGAAAAAAATTGGGCTGGAGACAGGCGACCCGAGAAACTTCCAGACTTTTGAGGAGTTGCTGCAGGCCTTCGAAAAGCAGATGCGTTATTTTATAGACATCAAGATCCGGGGGAACAACGTCATCGAAAAATTGTACGCCGACTATCTGCCGGCCCCGTTCCTGTCGCTGTTCATCGATGATTGCGTAAAGAAGGGACGGGATTACCACAACGGCGGGGCCCGTTACAACACCAGGTACATCCAGGGCGTGGGCCTGGGCTCTATTACCGACATCCTGACTTCGGTCAAATACCACGTTTATGACCGGAAAACCGTGACCATGGACGAGTTGCTCCGAGCCCTGTCCCAGAATTTCCAGGGTTATGAGAGGTTGCGCGACCGCTTCATCAATAAAACACCCAAGTACGGCAACGATGATGATTACGCCGATGACCTGGCCCGCCTGGTCTTTGAGATGTACTTCAAGATGGTGGATGGGCGGCCGACAGTCTGCGGCGGAACCTACCGGATTAACCTGCTGCCGACCACTGTTCATGTCTATTTCGGCCGGGTGACCGGGGCCACTCCCGACGGGCGGTTGGCTCAGGAACCGCTGTCCGAGGGCATCTCTCCGGTCCAGGGCATGGATAGGAAGGGCCCGACGGCAGTCATAAAGTCAGCCGGAAAGATTGACCACGTCAGGACGGGCGGAACATTGCTCAACCAGAAGTTCACCCCCCAGCTTCTGGCCGAGGAAGAAGGCCTGGTCAAGCTCAAGGACCTGATCCGGGCTTATTTCAAGCTGATGGGGCACCATGTACAGTTCAACGTGGTCACGGCCGAAACCCTGCGGGAGGCTCAGAAGCATCCGGAGAAATACCGTGACCTGATTGTCCGGGTGGCTGGCTACAGCGATTATTTCGTGGACTGCGCCAGGGAGCTCCAGGACGAAATCATCCGCCGCACCGAGCACCAGGGCTTTTAGGTGCACTGGCGGATAAAATTAGCAGTGAACGGGCAAGGGAGACCACGGGCGATTCTACGGGCTCAAGTAGAAAGAATCTTCTGATTAAGTTTATTTTATTATTGCTGGCTCATCACAATACAAGCCATTTCCCTCCGATTTCCGGTTAATAATCCTGGTGGTCGAGCCCTGTTTTCGCTCCTGGATAATTAAAATTATCAATGTTCAGCCTTAGAAAAAGCGCGAAAATCCTTTTCAACCCGCACCGGCGCTCGGTATTTTCTTCTTAAAACCGTTTGAGAAATAACATTTTGTTCTGAATTGTCTCGCTGTATCGCTGGGCCATATTTTTAATAGGTTTCAACTGGCCAGCCCGGTGTCTTAAATTTCTTTTAACAAAAAGGGTTCAGGGCTGAATCCGGGTTAATCGCCGGCCGCCCTGGAGGCTTGGCCCCTCGGCGTTTCCTTGATTTCTTTGGTGGTTCTCTGCTTAAGGGCAGGGATATGAAGGCTTTCGGTATCAGCTGAAGGCAGAACCGGAGCCTGAACATCAGGAAGGTCAAAAAAAATTAATTTCTGGTAGGACATCATCAGTCTTTCGATTAAAATTTTAGCAGAAGAAAAAACAAAAGGAGGCTCAGATGTTAACACCAGAAATAATCCAGAAAGCAATAGCCTGGTTAATCGCCACCGGCCTCAAGCTTCTGTTGATTATCGTCGTGATTCTGGTCCTGTTGCGACTTTGCCGGGTCTTGAGCCGGCGCCTGGAGAAAGTTTTCCTGAAAGGCCGGGAAGATGAAGAATCGCTGAAACGAGCCAGAACCCTGTCCAACCTTATCAATCAACTCTTGAGGGTTGTGGTCCTGGTAATCGCCGTTATGACCATACTGGGGGCACTGGAAATACAGATCGCTCCCATCCTGGCTACGGCCGGAGTGGCCGGTCTGGCCGTGGGCTTTGCCGCCCAATCGCTGATCAAGGATGTCATCAACGGCTTTTTCATCATCCTCTGGGACCAGATTAGAGTGGGCGACGTGGTCAGAGTGGCCGGACGAAGTGGAGCGGTCGAAGCGGTAACTCTCAAGATGACCGTGCTGAGAGATTTTGACGGCAGTGTCCATTACATTCCCAACGGGTTAATCGATGCTGTGACCAATATGACCAGGGATTTCAGTCGCTTTGTTTTTGATATCGGGGTGAGCTACTTTGAGGATGTGGACCGGGTAATGGAGGTGATGAAAAAAGTCGACCAGGAGATGAGGGCTGAACCGAGATGGGCCGAGTTGATCATGGCTCCGCTTGAGATTCTTGGCCTGGACCGGTTTGAAAACTCAGCGGTGGTCATCCGGGCCCGGACAACTACCAGGCCGGGGCAGCAATGGCAGGTGGCCCGGGAATTCAACCGCCGACTTAAGATGGCCTTTGAGCGTCAGGGGATTTCCATACCTTTCCCGCACCTGACCATGTTTATCGGACAGGATAAGGCCGGGAAATCGGCTCCGCTGCCCATCAGGATCGAAAATCCCAACCAAGCCGGGAATTGAAGCGGAGATGCCTGATGGATATCAAACTTTACTTGGAACCGGAAATAAAAAAGCTGGTCAATTTACAAGCAGCCATTGAAGCGGTGGAAAGTTCTTTTGCTGCTTACAGCTCTGGCCAGGCTGTTCTGCCGGGAGTCATCAACCTGGACCTGCCGGAATTTGAGGGCGAGGTCCACGTTAAAGCTGCCTATATTCAAGGCGAAGAATATTATGTTATCAAAGTAGCTTCAGGCTTTTACCAGAATCCCGGGCTGGGCCTGCCGGTGGGCAACGGGTTGATGCTGGTGTTCAGGGCTAAGACGGGAGAACTGGCTGCCATCCTTCTGGATAAGGGCTACCTGACCGAGCTGCGGACGGCCGCGGCCGGAGCGGTAGCCGCCAGGTACCTGTCTAAGGAAAAAATTGAGAAGGTGGCGGTCATTGGCTCTGGTGTTCAGGCCAGGTTCCAGCTCCAGGCCCTGGCCGAAGTCCGGAACTTCAAGGAAGTAGCGGTCTGGAGCCGTAACCCGGAAAATATCAGGAAGTACGTCGAGGATATGAAAAATGCTTTTCCGGCGGTGGAGTTCAGGCCGGCTGCTTCGGCCGAGGAAGCGGTAAAAGGGGCTGACCTGGTAATCACCGCCACGCCCAGCCGGCAACCAATAGTCAGGGCTGAATGGCTTTCGCCAGGCGTGCATATCACGGCCATGGGGTCAGACGGCCCGGATAAACAGGAACTTTTCCCGGAAGTCCTGGCCAGAGCTGACCGACTTTTCTGTGATTCGCTGGCTCAATGTAAACGCCTGGGGGAAGTACACCAGGCTTTAGAAGCGGGCCTGATTGAGGAAAGCAAAATCAGCGGAGAAATCGGCGAAATTATCCTTGGGCTAAAGCCAGGTCGGCAATCAGATGGGGAAATTTCCGTGGCTGACCTGACTGGTCTCGGGGTTCAGGATGCGGCCATCGCCAGCCTTTTCCTGAGCAGAGTCAGGCAGAGTTAAATTAGAACGAGTAAATATTAAGGCTCAAACGCGGGCCCGAGTAAATCTACAGGGATGCTAGCAGATTATTTGGGCGAGTGGGTTAATGTAGTCGGTCCCGATATCTGTGGCCAAATAAAAAATGTCTATTAGCTCGGGGACTTAGCCTTCTTCCTGACAACTCTCTAAGCCAGGGTGATTTTCTGCCCAACTGCCCTGATCCCCGTTTGATCCAATGGGGAAGGTTAAAGATTAGCACCTTTAGATGTTCAGGCCGGGGGCGACAGTGGCGTTTGAGACGCGCCTATAATGGAAAATAAAAATTATCCTGAAGAAAAGGCTGATTGATATTTCCTTTGCGACCCGGTTTATACATCCAGTCCAGAAGGTTTAGGCGATTGACCGCTGGCTCTTGGTTCAGGTACACTGAAAAGGCCCTGGTGGATTTTAAGACTGAGCAGTGGTGAAATTTAAATTCAAAAATGTTCTGGAAATTTGGTACTGTGGAAATATCTCTGATGGGGAGGTTTTGATGTTTAAGAGAATGAAAGAAACATATCGTCTGGCAATTTTATGCATTCTCGTCTTGATTTCAGCCCTTTTCTTGTTCCCCCCGGAACTTCCAGCTGACGAGGGGATGTGGCCATTGAGCGAACTGCCGCGGCTCAAGCTGCAGGAAAAAGGGCTGCGGCTGGACCCGGCTCTAATCTATGACCCGGCCCGGCAGAGCCTGCTTTATGCCGTAGTTGAGGTCGGAGCTACCGGTTCTTTTATCTCACCCGACGGGCTCATCATCACCAATCACCACGTGGCTTTTGGCTCGGTGGTGGCGGCCAGCACCCCGGAAAAGGATTACCTGAAGAATGGCTTCCTGGCCAGGACCAGAGCCGAGGAAATTCCAGCCGCCAGTCGCACCGCCCGGATCACTGAATCTTTCCGGGATGTTTCGGCCGAAGTGCTGGGCGCAGTCAAAAGAAATATGTCCTACGCCGACCGAACCAGGGCCATAGAGCAGCAAATCAAGAAAATCATCGCCCGCGCGGAAAAGGAAAACCCCGGCAAACGAGCCGAAGTGGCCGAAATGTTCCCCGGAAAGACCTACTGGCTTTTTCTCTATACCGTGCTGCGTGACATCAGGCTGGTTTATGTGCCGCCCCTGGCCATAGGCAATTTCGGCGGGGAAGACGACAACTGGATGTGGCCGCGCCATACCGGCGATTTCACCCTGATGCGGGCCTACGTGGCTCCTGACGGGAAGCCGGCCGAATACAGCGAAAAGAATGTTCCTTACAAACCGCGCACCTACCTTAAAGTGAATCCTTACGGCGCCCGGGAGGGCGATTTCGTTTTCTTGCTCGGGTATCCCGGCCGTACCTACCGGCACCTGCCGGCCAGCTACATTGCCTACGAGCAGAATGTTCGGATGCCAGCCGTGGCCGACTGGTACGAATGGCAGATAAAACTCATGGAAGAGATGGGCAAGACTAGCCGGGAAATTGCCCTCAAACACGACGCCCGGATTAAAGGTCTGGCCAACACCATGAAAAATTACCGGGGCAAGCTGGCCGGCCTCAGGCGCCTCAATTACTTAGCCCAGAAGCGCCAGGAGGAAGCGGCCCTCCAGGAATTCATCCAGGCTGACCCCGGGCGTCGGGCGGCTTACGGCCAGGTCCTGGCCGGGCTGGAGAAAATTTATGGCGACCTGGGTCTGGAATATCCCCGGGTGTTTGTGCTGGATAACCTGCGGCGCTCGGTCATCCTCTTCCAGAATGCCCTGACCGTGCTGGAAGCGGCCATCGAACGCCAGAAGCCGGACCTGGAAAGAAACGCTGCCTACATGGACCGGAATTTCAACCAGACCAGGCAGCGGCTGGCCCTGAGCCTGCGCACCAGTTTTTACCTGCCGACCGACCGGGCGATTTTCAAGGAGTTGCTGGCCAAAGCCCTGGCCCTGCCTGAGGCTCAGAAAATTGAAGGGCTGCAGAAGCTGGTTACTTCGGGTGGCAGTTTGGAAGCAGTGGTGGATAATCTTTTCAACACCACCAGGATGCATGACCCGGAGTTTGTCAGGAGCCTCTGGGATAAGAAACCCGATGAAATCAAGCAACTGGCGGACCCGCTGCTGCAGCTGGCTCTGGCCCTTTACCCGGAATACAAGAAGATGGAAGAAACCAACCGGACCCGGAAAGGACAGCTGGATGAACTGCAGGCCAAACTGGTCGACGTTCGCCAGGAATTCCTGGGTAAACAGTTCATTCCTGATGCCAACAGCACCCTGCGCCTGACCTACGGCCGGGTGGAAGGTTATGAGCCGCGGGACGCCATCTATTACCGGCCTTTTACCACGGTCCAGGGCATACTGGAAAAGACTACCGGACAGGAACCCTACAATACGCCGCCAGCCCTGCTGCAGCTAATCAGCCAGAAAAACTTCGGCCGGTTTATCAATCCCGACCTGGACACCATCCCGGTTTGCCTGCTTTACAGCACCGATACCACCGGCGGGAACTCCGGCAGCCCCATCATTGATGCCGACGGACACCTGGTCGGGGTGAATTTCGACCGGGCCTGGGAAGCCACCATCAACGATTTTACCTGGAGCCATAAGTTCAGCCGGTCAATCGGGGTGGATATCAGGTTCATCCTGTGGATACTGAAAGAATTCGCCGGCGCCGGGCACCTGCTGGAAGAAATCGGCCTGAAATAGGGTCCTGGCCCGACTAAATTTAAGAAGCCTGAGTTATTTTATATAATAAAAAATGGAGGAGGGCAGGACTATGAGAAAGAAAGCCTTTGCCGGGCTGGTAGTTTTTGTGTTTCTGAGCAGCCTGTTATTCCTGGCGCCTCGGATGGTGGCCCAGGAACAGGAACAGCAGCAGGTCAGTAAGCTGCCGATTTCCTGGGATAACTGGAGAGAAGCCAAGGCCAGCGCCGAGAAATATGACGCCGAAGGCGATTACACCCGGGCACTCCAGTATTACCTTGAATACATCAGGCAGGCTGAAGGGCTGGGCCGCCTGGATATAGCGGCCTGGGGCAAGAACAACGCCGCCTACATGATCATCAAGCAGCACAAACAGGACTCCTCAACCGACCTGGCGCCGGCCAAAAAACTGCTGGAAGAGGGACTGGC
>DMVN01000052.1 GCA_003476685.1 Acidobacteriota bacterium
GAAACTTCTTCGGTACTGCCCGGCCGAACCACCACTTCCGGAGCGCAGCCGGGCCACTGGCTCACGTATTCATCATAGATGTAGCCGCAGACTTCATCCCGGCAGCTGAGAACGTTATTTTCCCCGCAAATGGCTACCAGCTCTTTAATCATTGCCTGGTCAATTTTTCCGTACATGGCTCGCCTCTCCCAAAATTTCTGATGTCATGAATAAAGGCTATTATCATAACCTTTATGCTTTCAACTTAAGCCGGCAAAAATTAAAACCTGGCGCTCCTTGAGACCTGATTTATAACTCATAAGCAAAGCATAATTCCACCCCTGACCGCCCCAGTCACTCTATGGCCAAGATCAGCGGTCGGCCGAACCGAAGACCGTAGGATCTCCAGCCGCAACCCGAATCAAGGGTCGGCCAGGGCCCGAACATCATAACAGTGACTTAACCGCTTTAACGATGGCCGCGGCGTCTATTTCATACCTGGCCAGCAGCTCCTGGGGCTTACCGGAGCGCGGCAGCTCCCGCACGCACAGATGCTTCCAGTACTTCTTTTCTGGCAGAACCAGAGCCACAGCCGTCCCCAGCCCGCCCTGCTCGAAATGGTCCTCGGCTACCACTACCCGGCCACCTGTCTCGCCCACTGACCTGATGATTGTTTCCCGGTCAATAGGCTTGACCGAATAAGCATCTATGATCCTGATATTTATTCCTTCTGTCTTCAATTGTTCATAAGCCTTGAGCGCCTCGTGGACAGTGATGCCGGCCCCGATGACCGTGACCGCGTCCTTCTCGCTCTGCCGTAAGACCTTGGCTCCGCCGGCAGGAAATTCTTCGGCCGGTGAATAAAGTATGGGCGTGGCCGGGCGGGTGGTCCGGATATAAACCAGTCCTTTGTACTTGGCCGCTTCCTTGACGCACTTTTCGGCGCAGACCGCATCCGACGGATAAAACACCAGGCAGTCAGGAATCGGCAGGAACATTCCCAGGTCTTCCAGGCCCATCTGCGACGGACCATCCTCACCGATGCTGACCCCGACATGAGAACCGCAGAATTTGAGGTTGGAGAAAGAATAAGCCGCCATCCTGATCTGGTCATGGGCTCTCGTCAAAAAAGCCGCGAAGGTCGCTACATAGGGCAGAAAACCTTTAGCCGCCAGGCCCATGGCCAGTCCCACCATGTTCTGCTCGGCGATGTAGGATTGGAAGGAACGTCCGGGGAAGGCGGCAAAAAATCGGTCGGCATAGGTTGAATTCTTCACGTCGCCATCCACCACTACCACCCGGTTATTAATCCGGCCCAGCTTTTCCAGGGCTAGACCGTAGGCCAGCCGGGTGGCGGTTTTCTCTTTATACTCAGGTAGCGGGAAGTCGACCGAGTCAGTCCAGCGCGGAGCTTTTACCCGCTCGCGGCTTCTGACGTATTTTCTGGCTTCTATCTCAGGCATCGGCCCCAGCTCGGCCAGGGCTTTTTGCAGTTCTTCCGGGTTAAGGGGTTTGCCGTGCCAGCCGTTCTTATCTTCGATGAAAGAAACGCCCTTACCCTTAATCGTCCGGGCCAGGATTACCTTCGGTCTGTTACCTTTCCTGGCGGCGGCCAGGGCCTCCAGAATCTTTTCAATCCGGTGTCCGTCAACCTGATAGACCTCCCAGCCGAAGGCCTTGAATTTTCTGGCGTAGGCCCCGACATCGTGCTGGTGCATGGTGGGGTCTGATTGTCCCAGCCGGTTGATATCGACCATGGCCACCAGGTTTCCGAGCTGTAATTCCCGTCCGGCGTTGGCCGCTTCCCAGACTGCTCCCTCGGCACACTCGCCGTCGCCCATCAGCACGAAGGTTCGGGCTTTGACCTGGGCCAGCTTCTGGGCCAGAGCCAGGCCCACGCCCACTGACAGGCCCTGCCCGAGCGAACCGGTGGCCGCTTTTACCCAGGGCATCCGCGGCGTCGGATGACCTTCAAGGTCGCTGCTGATTTTACGCAAATCCAGGAGAGACTCAATCGGAATGAGGCCGGCCTCGGCGTAAGCAGCCCAGAGAATAGGTGCGGCATGTCCCTTAGACAGGACAAATTCATCATTCTCCCAGGCGAACGGGTCCTTGGGGTTATAGCGCATTTCATGGAAAAAGAGACAGGCCATGATTTCGGCCGAAGACAGGCAGGTGGTCGGATGACCAGAGCCGGCAGCCGTGGTCATTTTCAACGAATGGATCCTCAGACGCTTGGCTATTTTTTCCAGGGCGGAGATGGATGGCATTAATTAACTCCCTTTAAAATTTAGCTTTCATTATATTGATTCAGACAGCAACTCTCAAGGCAATTCGCAGCTAAGAATGTAAATTTCTTCCCGGCCAACCACCGCCCATCTTTGGCGGTAGGTCTTGTTCTGAAAAATAATGAACCAAATAAGGTTTTTAAGCATTCAATCGGCTTTACTGATCTTCTGGCACAGAAGGCCCCGCCTCTTTTTTATTCACCCATCTTGGCCAGCAGGCCCCTGGCCCTGACCTGCTTGAACATCCGGAAGAAGAAAAATAGAGCCAGCAACAGATAAAACAGGTCGAGCCCGAAAGCTTTCAACAGCTGTCCGGCCGGAAAGGCCCGGCCGAAGATGATATCTCTCATGCCCTCGAAGACATAGGAAGCCGGAATCACCAGGGCCAGCTTCTGCAGGAATTTAGGCAAAACCGAGATCGGGTAAAAGACGGCGGAAATCGGCTGAAATAAGAAAGCCACTCCCCAGGCCAGGACTTCAGCCTGCTGCCCGAACCGCAGTATCAGACTGGTGGTCAAAATGCCGATGGCCCAGCCCAGGATGACCAAGCAGAGCATGAAGGGTAGAAGATATATTCCGATGATAAACAGGTTAAAAGAATAAAGAACCCAGGCCAGCAGGGCACTGATCAGGAAAACCACCACCACCTTGAAGACCGCTACCAGCATCAACGACACCAGGTACTCACCAATGGTCAGCGGGCTGACAAACAAGTTTAGGAAATTGCGGGCCCAGACTTCTTCCAGGAAAGAAACCGAAATCCCCTGCTGAGAGCGGAAAAGTATATCCCAGAGAATCAGGGCCCCCAGGAAAATTCCCAGGAAATTTGGAGTAGATTTACCTTCGGCCGACAGCCGGGTGATGTAAAGGCTGACAAAGCCCCAGACCAGCAGGTCCAGCAGCGGCCAGTAAAAAATTTCCACCAGTCTGGTCAGACTGTGACGGTAGAGATAGATGTGCCTGAGGAACATGGCTGAGACCCGGTGCAGTTTCATGGCCGCACCTCCCGGGCCACCTTCAGGAAAACATCTTCCAGGTCCTCGCCCCGGAACCTGGCCACCAGGTCGTCGGGCGTTCCCCGGGCGATGATTTCGCCGTGATGAAGGAACAGCAGGCGGTCAGAGATCTGCTCCATTTCCTGCATGTTATGGGAAGTGTAAAGAATGGCCATTTTCTTGGTGCGTTTCATTTCCAGAAGATAGCTGCGGGTGCGGTCGGCAATATCCGGGTCCAGGCTGGCTGTGGGCTCGTCCAAGAGAAGAATTTCTGGCTGGTTGATAAAGGCTTTGGCCAGGTTCAACCTGGTCATCTGACCTGAAGACAGCGTCCGGACCGGACGGTCGGCCACCTCTTTCAGTTCGAATTGTTCAATCAACAGGTCGATTCTGGCCCGGGCCTTTCTAACTCCATAAAGCCTGGCAAAAACCATCAGTGATTCCCTCAGGGTCAGGGAATAAGGCATGGCCACGTAGGTGGAGGAAAAATTCATCCGGCTGAGTATCTTTTCTCTCTGCCTGGACTTTAAGGGATTCAGCCCGAAGATTTTTATTTCGCCCGAGGTGGGAGAGGTCAGGCCCAGCAGCATGTGAATTATGGTAGTTTTGCCGGCCCCGTTGGGACCAAGTAATCCCAGTATTTCTCCCGGATAAAGCTCAAAGGAAACACTCTTTACTGCCTGAAAAGAATTAAAGGATTTAGATAGCTTTTTTACTTCAAGCAAAGGAACGTCCGCTCCCCTCATCCGGAACCTCCAGGAAATCCGCCTTTTGAACAGACAACAGGCATAAAATATAGCAAAACTCACTTATTTTGTCCATTAAAGACCCCCGGCTTCCAAAGCGACAAAAAGAGCGAGCCAGCCTTAACCGTCGGATGGTTTACTGGTGTTTAAGTTGTAGCATGGCGCGGCAGGCGGCACTGAGGACCCTGTTCACTTATGAAAAACCCTGGATAGCCAGATGATTCCAGAAGCCCAACTATAGAGCTAAGCCCGTGAAAAGCAGCTTTAATGATGATGTCTGTTAAGCCCGCCTTCTCCGCTAATCAAAACCTGGTTCCGGGCAGGAAAATCTTTTCATAAATATCTATGGCGTAGCGGTCGGTCATGCCGGCAATAAAATCGGCCACCCGCCTTTCGACTGGATCACCCTTTGGATAATCCTTTATCCACTCTCCCGGGTTTTTTAAGAAATATTCGTATAATTCTCTTATAATTTTCCCGGTCTTCATCAGGTCAACCCTGGCCGTCGGGTTGAGATATACCCGCTCATAGAGAAAGTCCCTGAGGTCAATTAATGCCTGGTAAATTTTCTGACTCATGGCGATACTTTCCAGCCTGTTCTTAAGGCTGGTCTCCACCACATCCATCACCAGGCGGTCAATCCGGGTGGCGTGCATCTTTCCCAGGATATCGGTGATCCGGGAAGGAACGCTGTCTTCTTTGACCAGACCGGCTCTCAGGGCATCATCCAGGTCGTGGTTGACGTAGGCGA
>DMVN01000079.1:0-1952 GCA_003476685.1 Acidobacteriota bacterium
AGGTCCGCAACATCATCGAGAATTTCGGCCTGAAGACTGTTACCGGGCGGGCCGAGAGTTTATCCAGTTTCTTTTATTCAGACACGCTGATGAGCCTTCAAAGCGACCAGATTGAAGGCACACCCGACGAGAGCTTTTTCACCGAGCAGGCCAGGCTCCAGACCGGACAGATGCTCGATACCACCCGCCGCCAGGGCTATGTCGACCAGGCCCGGTTTTATCTCGAAGCCATGAATAACCTGGCCAAAGTGCTGCGGACGGTTCCCGGTTATAAGAACATCATTCTCTTTTCGGCTGGCCTGGCCAAACAGCTGCTGTTCGGACGCACCGGCGGGGCAGTGGTCGGCGACTGGTCCACCCCGGAGCAGCTGGCGGCTCAGCTGGCCGAGTACGATGCGGCCCAGGCCGATTCAGGCCTGCGTAGCGATTTCACCCGGCTGCTCAAAGAGCTTAAAAACTCCAACTGCGCGGTTTTTGCGGTTGATATTTCCCGGGTGCATAAAGAGATGAATGTGGAAGATTCGGGTGGAGCCATGCCCGGGGCCAGGGAGCTCGACGGAGCCGATTCGCTAAAGCAACTGGCTTCCGAAACGGGCGGGAAATTTTATGCCAACACCATCAACCCGGAAAACGCTATGGAAGAAATCGTCAATACCACTAAGAATTTTTACATCCTCGGGTTCAAGGTAGACGAGAGTTGGGACGGCAAGTACCACAAGGTCAAGGTTAAAGTAAAGAAAAAAGGTTACAACGTTTATTCCCAGGCCGGTTATTTCAACCCCCGACCATTCAAGGAATACAACAACTTTGAAAAGCTGCTGCACCTGATTGAGATAGCCCTGACCGAGGACCCCTGGCCCTATGTGCCGGTTGAAATTCCGGTTGCCAGTCTGAACCTGGTGGAGAGGGGTTGGCAAATGGCACTGACCTTTGCCCGGGCGGCTGGAAGCGACCTGACCGAGGTTTTTGGCTCCAAGACCGAAGCTTACCTGCTGCTGTTTAATGAGCGGGGCGAGCTGGCCCTGATTAAGAAATTCCGGGCAGTGGTGCCAGAAAAAGAAAAGAAAGAAAACGATGCCTTCCTGCCGTCTTTCCTGCTGCCGGTTAAACCGGGAAAATACGAGTGCGTGCTGGTGATGCGGAACATGGATACCGGGCGGGCAGCGCGGGGGAGAGCAGCCATTGAGATTCCGGGTCAACTGCCGGTGGTGCCCTATCTCGACCCGCTGCTGTTGTTAAGGCTGGATGACCGGGCTAAAGAAATCAACGCGGCGGGTGAGCCAACGCTGGCTTCGATTTACGGATATAACCCGGGGACCTATTCAGCTGTGGCCGGTGAAGTGCCGCCCGAAACGAGGCGACTGTATACGGCTATGAGGCTGGCCTGTCCGGCGGGGTGGGAAGAGAAACTGGAGATTAAGGCAGTGCTGGCTCGAGGCGGTGGTGTGGTCGCAGGGGCCGAAACCGGAGCAGGCGGAAACGAAGAAAGCCGGAAGCTACGGGTGGCCGTGCTTGATAAAAAGCGCGAAGGCCAGCTGGTAAAGATGCTGCTGGAATTAGAGACAGGGGAGCTGGAAGCGGGCGATTATGAGGTGAAATTAGAAGTGTCTGGCCCGAACTTTGCCCAGCCGCTGATAGCGACCGCCCTCTTCTCCGTCAAATAAAGAGGGGACACCTGCAGGTGTCCCCGTTTTGGCAATTTTTAGGCCAAGCTAACAGGCGGAAAATAAAAGCCAGAGAAGGGGACATCTGCAACTGTCCCCGCTTGTCTCTCAATATTTCTAGTCAGGATAAGCTTGGAGGCCTAGACGGGAATTGGCTAAGAGCCGGGGACACTTGCAAGTGTCCCCAAGATTCGCTGCTTCTTCCTGCCTGTAAATTGGCGCAAGAAAGGGTCGGAAAGGGGACACCTGCAGGTGTCCCCTCTAAACCTATTGCCTGGATATCCGTAT